>CAIKDP010000131.1 GCA_903826205.1 Akkermansiaceae bacterium | reverse complement strand
GTGCCGCCCGTGCCGACCGCCACCGTGCTGTCCGCCGCCGTGGAGCCGTCCAGTTGCAGCGTGCCCGCACTGACCGTGGTGAGACCGGTGTAGGTGTTGGTTGCGGAGAGCGTGACCGTGCCCGCGCCGGTCTTGGTGAGGGCGATTCCGGTGCCGCCGAGTTTTGCGCCGACTGTGCCGCTGTTGGTCAAGGCATAGGACGCTCCCGTCAAGGTGCCTGCCCCGGAGATCGCCCCGCTGGAGAGAGTCACCGCGCCGACGCTGTCTGTGTTAGGTACGGCCAGCGTACCGCCGCTGACCGTGACTGCCGCGCTGTTTGAGATCGTGTCGGTGGCATGACCCAGAGTGAGCGTGCCTTCGCTGACCGTGGTGAGACCGGTGTAGGTGTTGGTATTGGAAAGAGCCAGTGTCCCCGCGCCGGTCTTGCTCAAACTGCCGCCTACCCCGGAAAGTACGCCGCTCAATTTGCCATCAATCGCGGCACTGCCATTATCCACTTGGACGGTGCGAGTCGCTGAGCCCAAGTCGATGGGGTTCAGCAAATCCACCATGTTGGTGGCAGTGGAGGCCCCGAGAATCAGGGTCTGCCCATTGAAGCCGGTGTTCGCCGTCGCCCAGGTGAGCGGGGTCGATGCGCCCCCAAGATTCACCGCGCGGTCGGCAGCGTAGGCCGCCCAGCCACCGGCACCGCTAAAGGTGGCGGCAGTAACCGTAATCACCGTGTTCAAGCTGCGCGTGAAGTCACCAACGCCCAGACCGAGGACGCCGCCATTGAAAGTGAGGTTGCTAGTTCCGAGTGTGGATCCGATGCCGCCAGGAAGGGCTGTCGCGCCATTGAGTTGCAACACACCCGCGCTCACCGTCGTGATTCCGCTGTAGGTATTGGCCCCGGAGAGCACGGCCGTGCCCGCGCCGCTCTTGGTGAGGGCGATTCCGGTGCCGCCGAGTTTTGCACTGATCTCGCCGCTATTGGTTAGGGCATAGGAGGTGCCAGTCAAAGTGCCGGTGCTTGAGGAGATCGTCCCGCTGGCAAGGGTGACGGCGCCGACGGTGTCGGAATACGTGCCAAGAGAAAGCGTGCCACCGTCCACTGTGACGGCACCGCTGCTCAAGGCGCTTGCCACCCCATACGCCAACGTGCCTTCGCTGACCGTGGTCAGACCGGTGTAGGTGTTGGCGCCTGATAGAGTAACCGTGCCCACACCGGTCTTGGTGAGGATGATTCCGGCACCTCCAAGTTTCGCGCTGACGGTGCCGCTGTCGGTCAGGGCATAGGAGGAACCTGTCAAGGTGCCCGCCCCGGAGATCGTGCCGCTGGAAAGGGTAACCATGCCAACGGTGTCGGTGTTAGGCACTGCCAGTATGGCGGTGCTGCCACTGACGGTGACTGCGGCGGTGTCCGCAAGCGTGTTGGTGGCGTGATTCAGAGTGAGCGTGCCATTGCTGACCGTGGTGAGACCGGTGTAAGTGTTGGTGGCGGAGAGGGTTAGACCGTTGGCTCCTGTCTTTGTCAGACCGCCGCCTCCGCTGATGACGGTACCAATAGTCAGACTGAGTCCCTCAATATTGAAGGCACCGGTGCCGCCTGTTGCCATGACAAACGTTCTAGCACTAATGGTGCCGCCTGTGCCGGTGTATTTCAGGATGCCCATACCACCGCCGGCCTTGCCTAGAGTCACGGTGCCAGTGGAGGGAAGCCCGTTGGTCGCGGAGCTGATGCTCAAGGTTCCATCCTCAACGGTCGTGCCACCCGTGTATGTGTTCGTGCCAGAAACGGTGAGCATTCCCGCACCGGTCTTGGTGAGGGCGACCGCTCCGGCGAGACCGGCGCTGACGCTCGTGTCGGACGCATTGCTCATCGTAAACCCACTGGTGCTTGTGAACACTCCCCCCGACCCCGTGATCGATCCGCTGGAAAGCGTGACCGCACCGACACTGTCGTCATTCAAACCCAGAGCAAGTGTGCCGCCATTGACGGTGACCGCCGCGCCGTTTGCAATCGTGTCGGTGGCGTGACCCAGAGTGAGCGTGCCTTCGCTGACCGTGGTGAGACCGTTGTAAGTGTTAGTATTGGAAAGCGTGACCGTGCCCGCGCCGGTCTTGGTGAGGGCGATTCCGGTACCGCCGAGCTTTGCACTGATCTCGCCGCTATTGGTTAGGGCATAGGAGGTGCCAGTCAAAGTGCCGGTGCTTGAGGAGATCGTCCCGCTGGCGAGGGTGACGGCGCCGACGGTGTCGGAATACGTGCCAAGAGCCAAGGTGCCGCCACTGACGGTAAGCGGCGCGGTGTCCGCAATCGTGTTAGTGGCGTGACCCAGGGTGAGCGTGCCTGCGCTGACTGTGGTAAGTCCGGTGTATGTGCTGGTGCCACTCAGAATCTGTATGCTGGCGCCATCCTTGGTCAGGCTGCCATTCGTCCCCCCGAGGACACCCGCAAAGGTGGTGGTGCCGCTCGTGCTGCCGAGTGTCAGCGTGTTCGCGCCGAGGGTCACCACCGCAGTGGATGCGCCGGAGAGCGCTGCGATGGACTGGCTCGCGCCGAGGACGAGGGTCGACGTCCCGCTGCCGTCAAAGGTGACTGCGCTGCGACCGTTGGTCGTCGGCAGGGCGTTGGTGAGGTTCGCGTTGAGAGTGGCACCGTTGCGGATGTAGGTCGGCCCGTTGTAGCTGCTGGGCACGTCCAGATTCACCGTGGTGCCATCCACGACCAAGTCGGAGCCCGCGCTCGCGCCGCTGATGCCGGTGGTGTTGACATTGATGATGCCCCCACCGGTTAGGGTGAGGGTGGTGGCGTTTTTCACGAGTCCGCCGCTGAGGTTCAAAGTACCGCCTCCGGCGTTGATGCTGGCGCTGGTAGCCGCGGTGATCTGCCCGGCAAACGTGCTGGTACCGCTGTTCACCAAGGCCCCGCCGCCGCTGATGCCCGTGCCGTTGAGGCTGAGCGCCTCGGCCGTCGAGTAG
>CAIKDP010000130.1 GCA_903826205.1 Akkermansiaceae bacterium | reverse complement strand
GCACTTCGAGGATGTTGGACATGCTCCCCGATTCAAGCACATCGGCAGTGCCTTGAGGGAAGCGGTTTTACATCCGCAAGTGGTGCACTTTGAATCCTAACAAGTGACCATTAGGTGGTGCACTTTGGGTGACCGCCGACAGATAGCCACTCATTCGCACACGTTCCCTAAGGGCTCCGTAAGCATCGTTGATGTGGGTGTCGATCTTCCTGAAATGTGATGGAGGTCTGGGCATGATGTAGTTTGGTAGGTTTTAAACGAATGTTTTAAGCGGCATGTAGGTCATGTGTCCTGCGTCTGAAGCGGAGCAGTGTGGGTGCCGGTGCCACCGTCTGTTCTTCCCTCTCCACGTGGCGGAGCAGCGCGGCCGCGTAGACAAGGGAGTAACTGAACCATGGGCTGAGGCTCGTGTAGTGATCCCCCACCCACGGGTTGCGTGGGTGGGATCTGCGAATCGCCTTGGCCCCAAGCCAATCCTCGTGGCTGAGCCGATAGGATTTGCCTTTGGTGTTGACAACCTGGAGCTCGCCGGAGCCCGGGTTGAGAACGGAAATCAACGCCTTTCCACCGAGAGTCAAAATAGTCGAACTGGGCGGGAGTTGTTTTTGTAGTTGTGAGTAGGTCATGGTGTGCTACGATGCGGGTTCGGGGGCAGCGGGGTTGCCCGCTGCACGAGATTAGGAATAGCCTAATGTTTTTAGGGTCCCGATTGGCCGCATCCGATGGGTCAGCCATGCCGACGTGGTGGCATGGGGGTAGGTTATCAGCCCTGCCCTCAAAAGAGGGCAATAGTGACCGGCGGTAGCAGGGGGTGTGCAGCTTGCGCACGACAAGATCATAGACGGCTTGTCAAGCCCCCGGGGTTTTTTTGAAAAAAACCGAATTTTAGGACTTGACGAACCCGTTACAATCTATCTCGCGCCCAACATGGCGACGGCGAACCGCAGGTCGTCGTAGATTCACCACGAGCCCCGAACCAACCCTCATGACCGCCCAATACAGCGACTGCCTCCAACTGGCCGGAGAATACTATGCACTCGTCGGCATCACTTCTGATGATTGCCGCCCCGTGCTCTTTGATCCGCGGGCTCACGGTATGGATCCCAAAAGTCCCAGCACTGCCTGCTGGAGAGGATACATCGCCGAATACGGCCTGCGCGATGACCGTTTGGTACTCGAAAATCTGGAGATTCATCTCGCCCGCTTCAGTCGTGAGTATCCGACCGGGCCGGAACTCAATGGAGTGGCTCCCAGTCGCCTCCCTCGGTCAGGAGGTGCTGCGCAGTTCAACAACTACTATTACGATGTTGGTTTGCCGCTGCTCTTTACCGGCGGGTTGTTACTTGCCCGTGGCTTCATTGAAGATCTCTACGAGCACATGGGGTTTCACCCGGCATGGAAATATCGAACTGTCTTCGAGCTTGCGTTTCGTGACGGGCTATTGATAGCCAAACATGATCGCTCCACCGCCATGGAGGAACAGCGCAAGGCCCACATCGCAGAGGGCGGCAAGGACTCCAACATTTATAGATCGCCGGAAGCCATGCTTCAGTGGATCGAGAAATGCTTTGACCGGCGGTATTGAGAGGGGGCCGTGCCCGAATCATTTGCAATCGCAACACCAGACAACCCCAAAGACAAACCGATGCTAAGAAAAGTCACATGGCCCGAGGGCCGCGCCGAAAGTGGAAGATTGTATCTCTGCTCCATGCCAGGTCGATTTGAGTCCTTGGGGACTTTTTTCCGGGAGGTCGAAGACGGCGGCGTGACCCACGTCGTATGCCTGGTCTCCGATGAGGAGATTGCCAAGAAATCGCCCGGCTACCTTGACGCAATTGGTGGGGACGACTTCCCGGCGTTGCTCTGGCGATTTGAAATCCCCGACTTCGGTATGCCTGAAGATGTTGCAGGTCTGGAGCTGATGTTGGATCGCATTCGGGAGCGTATGGACCAGGGGGAATCGGTGGCGATCCACTGTGCTGCCGGACATGGTCGGACGGGGGTAGTGGCCACGCTCCTGCTCATGCGCATGGGATTGGCGCTAGAGGAGGCTGCGGCAATAATTGGCCTCGCGGGATCCGGCCCGGATACGCCAGAGCAACAGGCGTTCTTGAAGAGCAGGGAAGGAGCGGACCAGCGGTAGCAGCAGATTCTTCTCCACATCGATAGAAGTTTCTCACAATCTGCCCCAACAACATCATGACAAGCAAAAAACAAACGCTCAAAATCGCCGCCGAGCCCACAGACCAAAAACGCGCGGCAACCAAAACTGCCGCTGCTCGCAAAGCGGCCAACTACGTTTATGTCTTGGGCGTCGACAAAGCTGACGACATTGGTGACTTGAAGCCATTGTTCGGCCGCCAGGGTGCCAGTCTTGCGGACATGGCCCTTGTGGGTTTACCGGTGCCACCTGGTTTTACTATCACCACAGAGGCGTGCGCCTACTACCATGCCCACAGGGGCAGTTGCCCGACTGTGCTCGAGTCCCAGATCAATGCCGGCCTTGCCAACATGGAAAAGATCATGGGTCGCAAGTTTGGCGACGCCAAGGGCTTCCCGCTATTGGTGGCCGTGCGCTCCAGTGCCCGAGTCCCGATGCCGGGCATGATGGACACCATCCTCAACCTCGGCCTCAACGACGACACGGTGCAGGCCCTGGCTGCAGCGACCAAGAACGAGCGCTTCGCGTGGGATTGTTACCGCCGTTTCATTCAAATTTATGGCGATGTGGTTATGGGCGTGGAGAAGCGGGATGGTGAAGACCACGAACCGTTTGAAACCGTCATCGAACAATTCAAAAACGAGCATCATGATCGGGGCATCTTCGATAGCGAGTTGACCGCAGCAGACAACCAGGAACTCGTCAAACGTTTCAAAGATCTCGTCAGGCAGTTCACAGGTAAGCCCTTCCCCACCGACCCATGGGAGCAGCTCATGGGAGCCGTCGGGGCTGCGTTCCGCTTATGGATGAACGAACGCGCCATCGCCTATCGTCATAAACACAACATTTCCGATGAGTGGGGCACCGCCGTCAGCGTGCAAGCCATGGTCTATGGCAATACCGGAGAAACATCAGGCTCCGGTGTTGCCTTCACTCGCAACCCGTTCGACGGTGCCAACGAATTCCACGGTGAGTTCCTCACTAACGCCCAGGGCGAAGAAGTCTTTTTCGGCGTCCGAACCCCTGAGCCGATTAACAGCTTGAAACAGAGAATGCCCAAGCCGTTTGCAGAACTGCTCAAAGTCCGCCAAACCCTTGAAAAACACTTCAGGAATATGCAGGACATCGAGTTCACCATTCAGGATGGGAAGGTCTTCTTGTTGCAAACCCGCAATGGCAAGCGCTCCGCCACTGCAGCCCTCAGGATATCCATGGACATGGTGAAGGAAAAGCTCATTGACTGGGAAACCGCCGTTTTGCGGGTACCAGCCGATCAGCTCGACCAACTCCTCTCCCCGATCATCGAAACCAAGAAGGCCAGAGGACTCGCCAAGGGAGTGCCCGCCAGCCCTGGTGCTGCTTCAGGCAAAATCTATCTGAATATCGATCGTGCCGTCGCTGCTGCGGAAAATGGCGAGAAAGTCCTATTTGTTTGCAAAGAAGTCTCATGCAATGACCTTTGCGGCGTGGACGCCGCCGCAGGCATCCTGACCACCAGGGGCGGAATTGCCTCCATAGCCGCGCTCATGGCCCGCCGGTTGGGCAAGGCCTGCGTCTGCGGCGCCAGCACCATGGCCATTGATTATGACAAGCGCACCGTTACGCTCTCCGGCGAAACCTTCAAGGAAGGTGACTTCCTCAGCATTGATGGCACCAGCGGCATCGTCTATGCGGGGAATTTGGTAGCCCCGTCAGAAGTCGTCACCGGACTCCTCCACGGCGACAAGGCCGCGCAGAAGACCGAGAAATGCAAGAATTTCCTCCAGCTCATGCAATGGTGCGCCAAGGCCACCCGCATGCAGGTGCGCACCAATGCCGACGATCCGGAGCAGACCGCCAACGCCATGGCCTTTGGTGCCACCGGCATTGGTCTCGCCCGCACCGACCACATGTTCTTCGAGGGTGCCCGCGTAGACTTGATGCGCGAGATGATTCTGGCCACCAATGAAGCCGGTCGCCGCAAGGCACTGGCCAAGCTGTTGCCCTATCAGCGCGCCGACTTCGTCGGCATCTTCAAGACGCTCAATGGTCTTCCAATTGTCGTTCGCTTGTTCGATCCGCCGCTTCATGAGTTCATGCCCCACACCAACGAACAAATACGCGACCTATCCAAAAAACTCGGCATCAAAGTTGAGGCTATTCAACAGCGAGTCGCCCAACTCCATGAGTTCAACCCAATGCTGGGTCACCGCGGTTGCCGCCTCGGCATTGTCTATCCCGAAATCACCGAGATGCAAACCCGCGCCATCTTCGAGGCCGCAGCCGACGTCTCCAAGCTCAAGATCAAGGTGCAGCCTCAAGTGATGATCCCGATGGTAGGCTTCAAGAAAGAGTTCGACCTCCAAGCCGCAATCGTCCACCGGGTGGCCAGGGAAGTCATGGCCGAGAAGAAGATCAAGATTACCTATCATGTCGGTGTCTTGATCGAAGTGCCGCGCAGCGCCCTTACCGCCGACGAAATCGCGCAGACCGCCGATTTTTTCAGTTTTGGCACCAACGACCTGACCCAGACAACACTCGGCATCAGCCGCGACGACATGGGCTCGTTCCTCACACCTTACACTGACAACGAGATATTCAGGGCCAACCCTTTTGCCTCGCTCGACACCACCGGCGTGGGCCAACTCATGGAAATTGCCGTGGCCAAAGTCCGCCGGACACGTCCGGGCATCAAACTCGGCATCTGCGGCGAACACGGCGGCGACCCGGACTCCGTCAAGTTCTGCCACAAGCTCGGCCTGGACTACGTGAGTTGCTCACCCTATCGAGTCCCGATCGCCAGACTCGCCGCCGCCCAGGCCGCAATCGAGGACAAGCGCAGAAGCCAAGGGCTTAGTTTAGCACCCCCTGGGTCCCAGGCTAGTCGAATAATGTGAGGTCGCCACATGACACAAACCCGTAAATACCAGCGGAATCCACTTGGATACCGGAACCCGTAGTGGCATGATGCCCTGCGGAGGAAAGAATCATCTCTGCCAACCCGAATACCACCAATGCGCCCCGTCCACTATATCCTCGATATCCCCTGGTGGGTGGGTTTGATCATTTTCCTGCTGGGAAACCTTGTTGTCGGATATTCGTATATCCTTGGCGTGCCGATCTGTCTCTTCGGCGCGTGGACTTATTCGAAACTTCTCCCTTCGAATGAGAGTCCTGACGTAGGACAGGCCATCATTGGCTTCCCGCTGTTCTTTTTGGTCATGCTTATCCCGGATCGTTTTTCATTCGAAACAGTCATTCTGAACCTGCTGAACGGCATAGGTCAGACCGTGCTCTTCGGAATCCGCGCTGCCCTTGGCATTGGGGTGGGATTTATCGCCTTTCAAGGGGTACGGAAGTGAGGAGGGAATACCCGACACCAGACACAATGACGCCCGCAACTCATACACAACACGAGGCATTCAGCCTCCAACGCTTCGTGGCGGCCCAGGAGGGCGTCCACGAGCAGGCGCTTGACGAACTGCGGAGCGGCCAAAAAATTGGCCATTGGATGTGGTTTGTGTTTCCTCAGATCGATGGGTTGGGGAGCAGTGAAATCGCCCACTTCTATGCGATTAAGAGCGCTGAAGAAGCCAAAGCCTATCTTCGACACCCGACGCTGGGCCCCAGACTCCTGGAATGCTGTGAGGCCATGCTCTCCGTTCAAGGAAAGACGGCGAGGGAGATACTCGACTTCCCGGATAACTTGAAACTGCGCTCGAGTATGACCCTCTTCTCTGCTGTTTCTCCTCCCGACTCGGCCTTCGCCCGTGTGATTGCCAAATATTTTGAGGGACATCCGGATCAACGGACCCTTGAGATCTTAGGGGGCATTTGTTAATTCCAGAGCGCTGCCCCATGGTCGAATGGATCCTTCGGATGTGTCTCAGATCCGCCTCCCCGGGAAACCCTTCCTTGAGCGACCCGCTCACATCTCCGGTAGAGCGGCAATCCACATCAGACTAGTCGAAGAGCACGCTTGGTCCCCCAAAACGGAGAGTCATTTTCCTGCAAGCCGGACAGAGATTGCCGTTTTCGGGTGCCTTGTAGTCCATCCAATCGATCTTCATATATTTGGACGGGAGCGATACAGGGGGGGTGCCGTAGGGCGTGATGTCTTTGGATTTGCAGGTTGGGCATATCAAAGACTTCTGCGTGATGTTGACCTCAACAAGGCCGCATTTATCGCAAAAGAACGGGAACAATGAATACTCGGCGAAGGAACTTCGCGAGCCTCCGATCGTGATGCTTTTTTCGAAGCCGCATTCGCACTCAGCCATTCTTGTGGAACCCATGGTTGTTGATTTTGGTTAAGGAATGATTTCTTCATATCGTTCGCCTGAAGTCAAATCAAACCGTGCTGCCGAAGCTAATAATTCGCAGGAACTTTGTGAAGTTTCAGGTCGTTCACAGAGATGCGCGGTGACACAATCTTAGACCGTAATATTCTTGCGATCCTTGGTCGTTGGCTTGCGCACGGAGCTGATCTTCAGCAGGCCCGACAAGACGAACTCGTCGGCATTTTACACACGCCTTGATGACCGTCTGCAGCAAATTCGCCATTGGCTGAGTGTTTCGATAATCAACTCGGACTGGACGTAGCGGGTTTCAAAGAATAGACCATGCCGTCACACCTCATGGACATCCCAGAAATTTCAGAAACATGGCCGAAGCTCTTCGTTGAATTGCTGGGGCGGCACACCCTGGCGGATGCCGCGCACGACCCCAACCACGTCCGTCGCGTCGTGAGCAATGCGCGACGTCTGACATTGGCCGAGGGCGCGGACTGGCTGGTCGTGATGCCGGCGGCCTGGCTGCACGATTGCGTGGCGGTCCCGAAGTCATCCCCGGATCGTCGTAACGCATCCCGACTCTGCGCCTGCCAAGCTGTTGAGTGGCTGGAAAACCATGATTGGCCGCACGGGCGGTTGGATGAGATCGGCCACGCCATCGAAGCTCACAGTTTTTCAGCCGGTATTGCGCCCCGCACTCTAGAGGCGAAGGTTGTGCAGGATGCGGATCGCCTTGATGCCTTGGGGGCCGTGGGCTTGGCCCGGACCCTGATGCTGGGCGGCGAGTTGCAGCGCGCTTTCTACGATGATGCGGATCCCTTCTGCGATACGAGGCCCCCGGACGATTCCATCTTCACCCTGGATCATCTGTTCGCCAAACTCCTCACGCTCGAAGGCACCATGCAAACCCCGGGAGGAAGAGTTGAAGCAGCCCAGCGCACGCAGTTCATCAGGCAATTTCTGGCCCAACTCCATGACGAGATCGGATCACCGGAGCCCGGACCGGCATTGCCATGGTAGCAGGCGAGCGTGCCGGCCTGATGTTGTAGCCCCTGACACAGAGCACCGGGCAGTTCACGCAATCGGATCCGGACACACCTTGCGATGCAGGCACTTGCGGCAGAACTCACCCAGATAGAGCTGGTCGATCCATTCCATGAGTTCCTGCAGATGCCCTGGGTCGGAGGTGAGGAACCCCGCTTCGAAATTCCTTTTGTGCTTCCCTTTCGCCCCCAGTCCAGCGCCGGTCAAATTGGCCGACCCCACAAAGGCTTGCTGGCCATCGATCACAATGGCCTTGGTATGGATCCTCGGGCACAGGATGCGTTCGAAGTGATCGCTGGAGAGGAGGTTCGGATACTTGTCAAAGTCCTGCCGGAATCGCGGGCCCGGCTCCTTGGCATGCATGAGACGGACACTCACCCCGGCCTCGACCAGATCAGATAGAATCTCAAGCAAAGGAACAAAGCGGCGGCCTTTAGGAACATGCAAGTCCTTGATGTCCGCCGTGACAATCCACAGAAACTTCCGCGTCTGTGGCAGCAGTTCAACAATCACTTTCTGGTAGATGGCTTCGTTGAGGAGAAGATGCATGTGGTTAAGATCAGGATTTCTTCAAACACCTCCTCGCCATCGCTTCCAGAAGGAAGGTCGGCCCAAAAGTTCGTTGCAGATGTCATGGTTGTTGGATTCACCCCTCAGGAACTGGCTTTGCCTCCGGGTCTGCGTGCCAGATCCGATAGCGGACCGCCACGCCCTTGGGCACATATACGACGAGTGGCAGACGGCTGTTGTAGCGGACGAGATAGGGATCGCCGCCCAGGCTGACGAAGCGCTCGACCATCGGAGCGTCCGGGGGCGGGGCCATCAGGGTGCCAGCCATCGGGCCGAGTTGTTTGAGAACGTAGCGGTCGAAACCCCAGCCCTGAATCGTTTCCACCTCGATCTTGCCGCCGAAGAAGTAGCGGTTTACGCTGTCGGTCTTAACCGTTTTGCCGAGGACCAGCTCGACTTTGAGAGCGTCTTCGTCGGCCTGTGGCGGCAGTTGGAGGACATGACGGACCATCCCGTCATCGGCTGGCGGAAATGCCTTCATGTTGTCGGCGGCGGTTGCGGTTGCGGCGGCGCACAAAAGTGCCATGACGGTGCGTTTCATATCCGTCGAAGGATAATCGGCATGGACGGGCCGTCGAGAGGAATCCGACATAGAGGGGCACCGTCACAGCCGCAGCCTGTTTTGCTTCACAACTTCCTCCCAGGTGTGGAAGGGATGCGGCGGGAGGTAGACACCACGATCCGGCTCGTAATGGCCCTCGATGCCCGTGAGCATGGCCATGGAATCGGTGGCGGCGGCTTTGACGCCGTCGTCGGTGGATCGGCATCCGGCGAAGAAGTCGTTGCCGGGCCAAGACACGTGGTCCCAGGCGACGATGCTGAACAACAGGCAGTCGGAAAAATCATCACCATCCTCGGCGAAGTCCTGCGGCTGACAGAGTTGTGATTTTGCAAGATTCCCTTGCAGCAAGGGGCGCACCATCAGGGAGATGCCGTGGATTTGAACCCGTGCGTTAGAGCACTCATTGAAAGGGTCGTAATAAACCGCCTTCACGTTCGGAAAGGTCGTGCCGTGACGGGTCAGGAATTTTTCCAGCACTGCCTGCAACGCCGCCCCGAGTTGTCCACGGAACGGACCGGCGAACTGCCCGCAACCGAGACCGGGGATGGTGACGAAAGCATTCCTGCCCCCGGCTTTGGCCATGTCATTCACATGCTGAAACACCGGCAGGAGGCGGCGCTCATAGAGGCGGAAATATCCTTCCGGACAAAGCTGTCCGTTAGGCAGGGTCACTTCCGCCGAATCGGCCGGTGGACGTCCCTTGCCATTGCGCAGCAGGGCTCCGGGTGTGAAGACCAAGGTGCCGGGAAAGGGCTGCGCGTGCGGGACTGGCGCGTTGTGATTGCCATTGTCGAAGATGGGTAAGCGTCCTAAATTCGTCCCCCCGCCGCTGGCGCGTCGGCGGGACG
The DNA here is from genome assembly GCA_903826205.1 of Akkermansiaceae bacterium. Taxonomy (GTDB): domain Bacteria; phylum Verrucomicrobiota; class Verrucomicrobiia; order Verrucomicrobiales; family Akkermansiaceae; genus Luteolibacter. The sequence goes on along the minus strand of CAIKDP010000130.1, from coordinate 133 downwards.
TTTGTTAGGCGACTGCCTGTGCCTCGGCACGCAGCGCGGCGGCGAAGCGAGCCGGTGTCAACTCGGCGGCTTGTTCGGCGGTGGCATTGTGAGGCAGCCGCTTGATGACCTCGGTCAGATACATCTCGGGGTC
>CAIKDP010000129.1 GCA_903826205.1 Akkermansiaceae bacterium | reverse complement strand
CTGTTTGTCGGAGATCGGCATGCCGGTTAGCTCCATCACCGCTAACATATCCTCCCACACCATGCGCTTGGTCCGGATGTCATTGGCGGAGCGCAGGAGATAACTCGGGTGATAGGTCACCCGTACCGGCGTCCCCTCAAATTCATGCCATGAACCACGCAGCGAGGTGACGCTGCCGCCATCACCTAACAACCCCTCCGCCGCACTGCCACCAAGGGCGATGATGCACTGCGGACCAATGACGCGTATTTCCTCCCGCACCAAGGGCATGCAGGCCGCGATTTCCGCAGGCGTCGGCGGCCGGTTGTTCGTGGTCTGGCGGGCGGTGGCGGGGCGGAACTTGACGATGTTGGAAATATAGACCTCCGAGCGCTCCAGGCCCATGGCCTTGAGGATTTTATCGAGCTGTTGGCCGGCGGGACCGACGAAGGGTTCGAGTTTCTTCTCCTCCTCGTAGCCCGGAGCCTCGCCAATGAGCATGATCCGCGCCTCGGCATCACCCGTGGCGAAAACCATCACCTCGCGCAAACTGCCCAACGCACGGGCGGGGGCCCAGGCCTCCGCCTGCCGACTCAATGCGGCGAGTTTTTCCGCCTTGGTTGCCCCCTCAACGACCAGTTGCGGCATGGGCAACGGCGGGACCACCTGCACCCCCTCATCTAACAGATTCCCAGCCGCTGACAACGTCGGCCTATTGCCGACCGGACCCGGCGGCGGAGCGGCCGGGGTCAAGGCCGGTGTCGGGGCGGGAGGTTTCCCGGTGCGCAGGTGTTCGTGCAGCGCGCGCAAGCCGCTTCTGGCGGCCGGATCCAGATGCACATGACTCACCCCCTGCGCGTGTTGGGCATGGAGAAACTCAAGCAGGGCATCGACGGGGCGGATCACGCGTGAAGGTTAGCGAGGCAGCGCGCCCGGCGCAATCGCAGAAATTTCCGTGAATAAAACCTGTCAGGCTTACGTATCAGCAGCGGGCGATGCCCCGCTTCCCCATGAAGGTCCTGGTATTTTTCATCATTGCATTGGTTTCATCCGCGCTGGGCACGGCGGCGGTACGTATTGATCAACAGGCGTTTGGAGTCAGTCTTGGCGGCTGGTCCAAGCGCGGCGATCACACGGCGGAATACCCGCTTTCCGGCGCCACTTACCGCACTTACAAGCCCGAGATCACCCCCACCCCGGATGGTGGCATCTTCGTCTCACTCCGCATCGACCATGTGCGCGGTTGGCTCTCCTCGGACGATCATGCGGTTCTGGAAATCACGGTCAGTGCCAAAGGCAATATCGAATCCGCACAGTCCACCCTCGCCATCCAAGGCCGCGCCATCACCACCGATATCATCCGCAGCGGAACCGGCGCCGGGGCCAAACTCGCCGGCGTCGACCGCGCCGTGCAAATCGGCACCGATCTGGTGGCCGATCTAACAGCCAAGATGCTGCACGAGAAACTTGTCGAAGCCGGGCGCGTATCCTACCCGTCAGTGCTGCGTCACAACTACAATCTCCTGTTTCAAGCCATCCGCACCGACGAGGCGCCCAGCCCGGATAAACCAGCCGCCACCAACCCGGATAAACCAGCCGCCACCAACCCGGATAAACCAGCCGCCACCAACCCGGATAAACCGGCCGCCACCAGCCCGGATAAACCAGCCGCCACCAACCCGGATAAACAGGCCACCGGGGAAACTGCTGCGCCTGGCCCCGATGCCAAACCCGCCGAACCGGAAAAGACGACTGCGTCCCAAAAAACCGCCGTCAAGCTCGAGATCCGGGGCCTCGGTGAAACGCCGAAAAGCGAGACTGCCCCTAAGAAGTAATCGCAGGCGCTGGCATCGGCGTGTGACCTTGTGCCGTCACGGCGTGGCATGGCGGCCTCCGCGGCCGTGACCGCCCCCAGAGGCGCGTGGCGTTCATGTACAGTTCATCCAACGTGCCTTGACTCCGCCCATGCGGGCAGACAATTGGCGGATCGTATATAATGCCAGGCATTATATTGTTGACGCGCCTGACAACCGCACCTGCCCCGTCAGTTTGCCCACCTTGTAGATCGGGGGCACGGTTAGGTAGACCCTGTTTGAGGTGGAAGCGGCAGCGGAACCCAATCGTCTGGCCGATACCATAACTCGCTCAGGCGAGGGCGAGCAACTTGGCCTTGAGTTGCTCCTTGGTGACGTTGGCACCGACGATTTGATCCTTCACCTCACCGTTCTTGAAGAACAAGAGCAACGGGATCGAGCGCACGTTGTATTTCGCCGCCAGTGCGTTGGAGTCGTCCACATTGAGTTTGCCAACCTTGGCTTGACCCTCCAAATCAGTGGCAACTTGGTCGAGCACGGGGCCGATCATTTTGCAGGGGCCACACCACTCCGCCCAGAAATCCACGAGGACGGGTAGTGGGGAATCGATGACTTCAGATTGGAAGTTCGCGTCGGTAAGTTTCAAAGACATGGGCGAATTATGCACGAGCAAGCCGAAACGTCAAGAGCCGTCCCGCCAAATTGGCAGAACGGCTCTCGAAAAAATCCACAACCTCAGATCAGGTTACCCGCGACAAAGGCGAAGTAAAAGACGCTGACGGCGAGCAGGAAATTGATGATGGGAAGGATCATGGCGAAGAATTGTTAGTTGGAAGTCAGGAATTGAAAGCTGGCTCAGGGCTCTTTGCGGGGTGCCTTGGCCGCATCACTGGCGGAGGCATCATTGTATTCTGAATTGGGTTCGGGAGCGACAAGTTGCGCCCAATAATCACCCTTGATCGCTGGATCGCGGTCTGCAACCTCCACCCAGGTTTTGCTGATGTCATACTGGAAATAGAAAACCACACACGCGGCAAGGAAACCTAACACCGAAAGCACCTTGATCAAAGTGCTCGGGGGCGCTTCCTCTTCGCTATCCTCCATCTTGAGTGTGGCCATCTGCGAAGCCGACACCGCAGTGCCACTGAGCGGTTGGGTGGGCGCTTGCAGTTGCATCGTGGCCTTCGGCAGCGACGGCGTTTGAAGTTGCATCGTGGCCTTCGGCAGCGTGGGGGCGCCTGGCTTGGACGGCAGCGGTGCCGCGGTTTTCAGGGCGATCGTTTGCGCGCCGACAGAAGTGGCGGGCTTGGTAGGCGTGGGTGCGGTCGGCGGACCACCGGCGGTTTTCAGAGCGATGGTGCGGGCCGGCACGGTCGGACGCGGCGCACCGGGAACGGCGGGCGCGGTGGGAACAGGGGGCGCGGGCGGCGTGGGTGGAAGAACCGGAGCGGCCCCTGGGACCGTGGCCACCGGGGATGCCGGCGGCGCATCTGCGGCCTTAAGGGTGACACGAACGGTTTCCTTCTTTAACGGAACGGTCGATGTCTGCTTGTTAGGGGCCGGGGGCTGGGGGACGTTGTCGCTCATACGGAATCGGGTTCGTGGGGTCGCTGGGGCAGTAAAACGGAATCGGCCGTCACTGTCAAACACCCAATCGCAAAAACTTCAGGTTAATTCTGAAATAATCCAAGCCGTGTGTAGAGCGGGCTTGGGATGGGGATTTCACGCCGGGGCGGCCCGGGTCCTCACGGTGCCCGGGTTTCCGCCAGAAACTCAACGGGTGTGGAACACTTCCTCGGCATCGGCCCAGATCCCGCCCTTTTTCCTGGCGGCGGGCAATGGCAGTTGACAGGGATCGGTCTCCTTCCACCAGCGGCGCGTTTCGGGATCCGCCGCCATTTTCTTCATGTCGGCGGCAAAGTCCTTGCCCACATATTCAAAGTAGGAAAACAGATAGGTCTTGCCCTCAATCTCCGACCGATAGATCGAATAGTTACGGATGTTGCAGTCGTTGATCTTGGCAATGATGGTGGGCCAGGGCTGGGCATGCAACTTGCGGTAAGTCGCCTCCTTCTGTGGCTTGAGACCGGTGACGCTGGCGAAGCGCTGCGGCGGCGCGGTCGCGCAACTGGCCATCAGGATCGCGGTGGCAAAGGCAGGAATCGACTGGAGTTTCATGGGGTTTGGGTGGTTAGGATCAAGAACGACGGTGTTTCAGGCGCCTGCGGCATTGAACTCTTCAATGGCATCAAACATGGCCACGATGTTTTCCGGCGGCACATCGGGCAGAATGTTGTGAATGGTGTTGAAAACAAACCCGCCGCCAGTGGCGAAGATTTTCAGGCGCTCCAACACATCGTGACGGACCTCCGCCACCGAACCGTGGTTGAGCGTGGCACGGGTGTCCGCCCCCCCGCCCCAGAAGGTGATGTCCTTGCCGAACTCGCGCTTCAAGCGGGCCGGATCCATATCGCGGCAGGCGGTTTGCACCGGATTGATCACGTCAAAGCCGGCATCGATCAAATCCGGCAGCAGCGCGTGAATCGATCCGCACGAATGTAAGAATGTCTTCATCCGCGAATGGCGGTGGACGTAGTCGCATAGCCGCGTGTGGTGCGCTTTGAAAAACCGCCGGTAGGTGGCGGGCGCCATGAACGGGCCGGTGTCCGTGCCGAGGTCATCCCCAAAACGGCAGATGTCCGCCACGTCGCCCACTGCCTGGCAAACTTTCTCGAGCGTGCCAAGATGGATTTCCATGAGCGAATCTAACAATTTGGCCACCTGTTCCGGCTCGGCGAGCAGGTCCATGAGGAAGTTGTCCATACGGCGCAAAAACGTCCCCCATTCGAAAAGATTGCAGCCGATGACCACCATGATCGCGCGGTCGGATTGCTCGCGCAGGGCGATGGCATTGGCCCGCAATTGCTGCCAGAACCCAGCCTCGCCGGCGTGGTCCCACGGCGAGTGCGCGAGCGCCGCCCAATGCACCCTGCCCATCGCTGCCGGCAAGCCCGTCATGTCCGCCGGGTAATCGTCGAGCCAAGGAAAGCACGTTTGGTCATAGAAATTCATGTCCTTGAGCTGGACGGCGATTTCAGTGCCATCCGCCGCGAGGGCCCGCCACCCGCCACCCGCCATGGCCTCGGGTTGGAACCACTGCGGGTAGGCCGCCGTGCTGCCATCAAACAAGCTAACAGTCCGCCAGTCCGCGTCGCGGGTGTTGAACGTGCGGCCAAGGTCCACGGCGTCGATCTTGAAGCGGTCCAGAATCGCCTCCTCGGGTTGGGCCAACTGCTGCACCACGTCGTACACGCGGGTCTGGCTCCGGGCAAACCCCAGATGCCGGTTGAGCCGGCCATAGGCAATGGCTGATATGCCGGACGACGGAGTGGCTCCCAGATCGATGGGGACTCGATCGGGTTCGCGGTGCTCGATGGCGGCGATAATGCGCTCGCGGGAGGTCATACTTGATGTGGTTACGGTTGGCTGGCCGCTACTATGCAAATCCCGCGCGTTTCGACAACCAGAGAATATTCAGAGAATATTCGGGTTGCCGCCTACCGGGGCGGCCGCAATCCGGGGGCGCCTAACAGAATTGCCCGGGCCGCGCCGGTTTCGGGTTGAAGTTGCGGCCCTTGGCGCGCATGCTGGCCTTACACCTGATCCAGCCGATGCCCAGACCCCAACGAAATAACAAAAAAAGCCTGATTTTGCGCGACACCCATTACCAATGGATCATCCACAACCGGAATGTTTGCAACGAGCTGCAGGTGGAGTTGAGTGCCTCGGTCAATGGCCAGTTGTTGCTGGCCGAATTGCCGCGCATCGTCAATCACGAGATGGTCACCGGAGCCATTGAGTTCGGCCGCACCCACGGCTGGACACCGCAACTAACCGCCCCGCCCTTCCGCTGCAAATACCAGCGCAAGGAGTTCCAGCGGCTGGAAGCCTAGCCACAGAATCCCGGCCCCCAGTTCCCGGTCAATTTTACAATTAATTTGGACGATCGTCACAATTTTCTGTAAAGGACAATGGCCCTAGGAATGCCCTTGTCAGGGTGAATCGCGGTCGCACGGCTTGAGCCATATTCGTGGCTATTCGGCAACGGCAAACATGGCCCCAAGGGGGAAGCTGTCGATCCCCCGGGCGGGATTTACCTCCATCTGGGAGAGGTTGCCATCAAGGAACAGGGCATTGCGGCAACCAAGGTGAAGGAACAGTCCGGCAAAGTCCCAAAAGTTCACCCGTTGTCCTGTGTCGGTGATGGCAAAGACAAGTTGGTTTTGGGAATCGACCCCGACGCCGTTGCGGCGAAGTCGGTTTGGCGAGCCTTCGCTGAAGGCCGGGTGACGTTTGCCATCAATCAGGAGCATGGGGCCGGATTGAACGGCGGTTTGAATCCAGCGCGAAGAAAGGCGTCGAATGCCCTCGCGGCGTTTCACAAAATCCGGCGTAACCGCGATTCTCGCTTCACGGGTGGTGGTGGTGGATTCGATCCAAATCATGCCGTTGACTCCTGCATGCTGGATTTTCTCCTCGGTGAGGTCTGCCGCGGAGGAAATTGTTAGAAAACCAAGAACCAGACAACAGACCGCAAGGCAGCGACTGAGTCCATGTGGCCATGTGGATGGGACCCGGTGCATGACACATATTCTAGCTGTGGGAGGCTGTGGGGCAAGGTGCAATGGGCGCATCAGCCAAAAAAACCGGCGTTCCCGTTAGAGAACACCGGTTAGGGATGGGGTTGGGGCCGGATTATTCGGCTGGATTGGACGCGGCGGCTTCGGCGGCCTTTTGGTCGCGCAGCCAGGCACGGCGGCTCATTTTGACGCGGCCTTTTTCGTCGACGCCTACGCACTTGGCGGTGACAACATCGCCCTTTTTGACGACATCCTCGACGTTTTCGGTGCGGCCTTCGGCGAGTTCGGAGACGTGGATGAGGCCGTCCTTGCCGGGGAGCACTTCCATGAACGCGCCGAAGGCGGTGATGGAAACGACCTTGCCGGTGTAGTTTTTGTTGACCTCGATTTCCTGGAACATGCGCTCGATCATGTCCTTGGCACGCAGCAGACCTTCTTCCTTGGAAGCATAGATGTGCACGGTACCGTCGTCCTCGATGTTGATCTCGGCGCCGGACTCGGCCTGGATGCCCTTGATGTTCTTGCCACCCGGCCCGATAAGCTCGCCGATGCGGTCGGCCGGGATCTTCACGGTGACGATGCGCGGGGCGTGCGGGCTCAGTTCGTTAGGCGTGGTGATGGACTCAGCCATCTTTTCGAGGACCTTGCCGCGGCCGGCCTTGGCGATGTGGATGGCTTCCTCTAACATCGCGATCGGCAGGCCGGCCAGCTTGAGGTCGAGTTGATAGCCTGTGACACCTTCGCTGGTGCCACAAAGCTTGAAGTCCATGTCGCCGTAGAAATCTTCGGAACCGATGATATCCAACAGCATCTTGTAGGTCTTGAGCGAACCGTCGTCGTTGGTTTCAGTGACCAAGCCGACGGAGATGCCACCGACCGGGCGGATCAACGGCACACCCGCATCGAGCAGCGCCATGGTGCCGGCGCAAACCGAAGCCATCGAGGTGGAACCGTTAGACTCGGTGACTTCCGACGACACGCGGATGGCGTAGGGAAAATCCGCCTCAGCGGGGATGACCGGCTCGATCGAGCGCTCGGCCAGCGAGCCGTGGCCGATTTCGCGGCGGTTGATGCCACCCATGCGACCGGTTTCACCGACCGAGAAGGGAGGGAAATTGTAGTGGAGGATGAAGCGCTTGCTGTCGTCACCCCCGCAGTAGTTATCGAAGTTTTGCTTTTCATCGGCCGGGGCCAGGGTGGTGATGGCCAGCGCCTGGGTTTCCCCACGCGAGAACAAGGCCGAACCGTGAACGCGCGGCAGGGTGCCGACTTCGCCATACAGCGGACGCAAATCCCCAATGCTGCGGCCATCGGCGCGCACGCCTTTTTCCATGATGGAAATGCGGAAGGCCTTTTTCTGCAGGTACTCAAACGCTTGCTCGACGTCAAAGTCGGTGGCCTCGGGAGCACGCTCCTTGATGGCAGCCTCGACTTCGTCACGCAGCGCACCGACTTTCTTGGCGCGCTCGGTTTTGGTCGGCGCATAGATGGCGGACTCGATGCGGTCGCCGGCGATTTCGTAGGCGATCTCCAGCAGATTGTCCTTGGCCAGGATCGGCACGAATTCGCGCTTGGCCTTGCCGGCGAGGCGGACGAGTTCCTCCTGCATCTCGACGAGTTGGGCGACGGCCTCCTGGGCGAAGTGCAATGCCTTGATGAACTCTTCTTCGGGGAGTTCGTCGGCTTGGCCTTCGATCATGATGACATCGGTCTTGTTGCCTACATAAATGAGGTCCAGATCGCTGTCAGCGCGTTCGGAAAACGTCGGGTTGATGAGGAATTTGCCATTCACGCGGGCGACCCGCACGGCACCGATCGGGCCACCGAACGGGATGTCCGAGAGGCAGAGGGCGGCGGAGGCCCCATTCATCGAGAGGATGTCGGCGTCGTTTTCGGCATCCGCGCTGAGCAGGATGGCGATGATCTGGGTGTCATAGAAATAACCTTTCGGGAAGAGCGGCCGCAGCGGGCGGTCGGTCATGCGGCAGGTGAGGATTTCCTTTTCGGTGGGGCGCCCTTCACGTTTGAAGTATCCCCCGGGGAACACCCCGGCAGCGGAGGCCTTTTCCTTGTATTCCACGGAGAGCGGGAACCAGGTTTGGCCGGGTTTCACCTTGGTGGCGGAAACTGCCGTGACCAGAATGATGGTGTCACCGCAGCGAACGGTCACGGCACCGTCGGCGAGTTTGGCAAGTTTGCCGGTTTCAATGGTAATCGGGTTCGAGCCGACTTGGCTCGTGAGGGTGTGGATATTCATGATGTCTGTCTTGTTTTTCTTCTTCTACTTCTTGTTGTCAGTGCATTGAGCCTGCGCGGCAGGATGCCGGACAGGCGCTCGTTGCGGTGGATTTCGGATAAGTCCCGGTGCTTACACAAGCACGCGGGAGGGCCATCCGGCGGCACGGGCTGAATGATGCAGCGGTCGTGCCGGTTTGCGGAACCGCCACGGGGGAAACCCTCGTGGCGGCGCTGCGGAGATGGGGTTAGCGGCGGAGACCCAAACTTTGGATGATCTGCTTGTAGCGCTCTTCGGATTTGGCCTTGATATAATCGAGGTGTTTCCGGCGCAGCGAGACCAATTTGAGAAGTCCGCGGCGGGACGAGAAATCCTTGCTGTGGATATTCAAGTGCCCTGTGAGGTGGTGGATCCGCTGGGTGAGCAAAGCCACTTGGTAGGGGGCGCTGCCGGTGTCTCCTTCGTGGAGTTGATATTCTTTCAGGTTGATTGCGTTGTCGCTCATGGTGGTAAGGGATGGATCCAGCACACTGGCCAGACCGTCCTAGGTTGGGGGTTCGCCGGAAACTTAGGTGCCAGCCGCCGCTTGGCAAGAATAAATCCGCAAATCGTTCCTTTACGATCTTTCCGGCAGGTGCCATGGCGGGTTTTTCTCCAATTCCTCCTTGATGAGGGGGAAGGATTCCATGACTTTTTTCAGGACATCACTCTTGAGCACGGTGGGTGTGATGACGGCCATCTGCAGTTGAACGGCAAAAAAGAAGGTGAAAATGACGACGATGATGCGCCAGCCGACCAAGGGACTGGCGTGGACGCGATGGCCGCCGGCATGGTCCCACAGCGGTGTCCCGAGCCGCTTGGCCGTAATAAGACTGAAAGCCTGACAAAAGAGCGGCAAAAAGCTCCAGCCGAAACCAATGCCACCGACCAGGACGCGGAACGACCGGATCGTGGCGACAGTGAGATTGAGGGGCGTGCCATCGGCATTGGTCACGCGCAGGCCTAACAACCATTTCCCCGGCGTGGTGCCGTAGCGATGGATGAGAATCGATTCCAAGATAAACCACGGCACGAGTTGCGCCACAAGGATCCAACCGTTGTTCATCACCGATTCAATATTGCGTCCGCCGCCCCACATGCACAGCCACCACAGGGCGGTATAGACCTGGAGGTCGAGCCAACGCGCCCAAAAGCGCCGCCCGTACACCGGCACCGAGGGCAACGGCGGCGGGCGCCGGGAACCCGGCAACACTTGCGCTTCTTCTTCGACGGCAGGCACCGCATCCAGATCGTCCAGATGCACCCAATTGAAGTCATCCTTGAAGAGGGCGATCTCGCGGAGCGGACGCCAGGTGTCCAAGCCGTCGTGCCAGGCCGGGATATCGCCGTCGACCTCGCGGGCCTCGATTTTACGGCGTAACTCGTAGTCGTGGATGGGGCCGACTTTTTCTCCGTTACGGATGATCCAGATGTCCATGGCTCAGAGATTGCGAAGGGACTTGGCGGCATCACTGCGGGCAGCGAAAAATGCCGGCACCAAGGCGGCCAATGAACACAGAATGAAGGCCATGACCGCAATGACGGCCTGCTCAACCGGATTGTTGTGTGCCGGCAACTTGCCAAAACCCGTGAAGGACGCCGCAAACGGATCGAAGCCGAGCGCGCGGAAGGACGCTTGGATCTCACCGCGGAAATGGAGCACCACGTGCCCCAGTCCCACGCCAAGCACGGCACCCAGAATGCCAAGAATCATGCCTTGATAGAGAAACACCCTGACGATTTGGCCGGGGGCGGCGCCGAGAGCTTTCATCACGCCGATTTCCCGGCGTTTCTGAATGGTGACGGTGAACATGACGGCCATCATCGAGAAGGCGGAGACGAGCACGATGAATGACAGCGCGAAATACATCATCACGCGCTGCTGGTTGATCAGGGCAAAGAACCCTTGATATTGATCACCCCAGGTGAGCAGTGACCAGTCAGGACCCAAGGTTTTCCTGGCCTCAGTGGCTACCGGTTCGGCAAGGTACGGGTCGTCCAGACGCAATGCGATCCCTTGCACCGCATCCTCCAGACCGGCCAGACTCTGGGCGAGCGGCAGCGGCATGAAGATATCCGGCGTGATGGCCATTTGCGAAGCTTGATAGACCCCGCTGACCTCAGCCTCCTTGGGCAACACGATACTCTTGAGACCCTTGAGAATATCACCGTCCATTTTCTCCGGATCGGTCGCATTGAGTTCGGCAATGGCCTGTTCGATGGCGGTTTTCGTTTCCAGGTTGAAGTGGACCGATTCGTCATTGAGCACCGGATCCATGGCCACGAGGATACCTTGGAGCCGTTCTTGTTCCGGCTTGCGGATGTTCTCGGAGTAAATCGCGTAGAGCGGTTCGTAAATCTCGTCCCTCAGCACTTGACGCGGGATGGAAAACCCGTCCTTTTCCTCATGCCAGGACGACGCCAAACGCTCCGTCGCCATTTTCCAAGAGGTGGCGTAGGCCTCCCGCACAGGGGGATTCTCGGTCGCCTTGTAAGCACGCATGACCGCCTCGAAGTTGCGGGTCGAGTAAAGCCGCAGTTTGTCGCCGACGCTGATTTCGAATTGTTCGGCCAGCAGCGATGACACCACCACCCGGTCGTCAATCCCAAGATCGGCGGAGGACGCTGGATGCTTGACCCGATCGAGCATCTTGGCAATACCCGCCACCTGCGCGGGGTCCGAGGTGTCGATGCCGTGAAACAACACGGGGCGCTGCCGGGTGCCCACATCGATAATGACATTGTCCGAAATGAAAGCTGTGGCCGCTTTCACGCCCCGCAATGCCTTGGCCTGAGTGGCCGCGGCGCGCCAATCAGCCAGTGGACCACCCACCACGCCACCGGGTTGGTAACGCAGGAGGATATGCGGCGTGAAGCCGAGCAAGCGACCTTTGACATCGCGTTCGAGGCCGGCATAGACCGCCATCACCACGACCAGAACGAGCACCCCCAGCATCACCCCGACAAGCGAAATCAGGGTGAAGGACGACAGCATGGCACGACGCGGATTGAGATACCGCCGGGCGAGAAGAAAACTGAAGGAACGACGTTTGATGCGCCTCCTTAACCCCGTACGCAGCTAGGAGCAAGCCCAACTGAAGCCAGTCCTGAATTTCCCCATTCTCCGCCCACGACCCCCGCAACCCTCGGTCATCAACAATATAATGCCGGTCATTATATTGATGACGTCAGATGACGTCAGGTCTCCGCATCCTGAAGGAAGGACTTGCGGCAAAGTTCGGCGTATTTGCCGTCGCGGGCGAGGAGATCGTTATGGGTCCCCTGTTCAATGACTTCACCCTTTTCCAGCACATAGATGCGGTCGGCGTTTTGGATGGTGGAGAGCCGGTGGGCGATCACAAAGGCGGTGCGGTTTTCCATGAGCCGGTCCAGCGCATCCTGGATTTGGCGTTCGGTTTCCGAATCGACTGAGGCGGTCGCCTCATCGAGGAGCAGGATGGGCGCGTTTTTGAGCAAGGCACGGGCGATGGAAAGCCGTTGTTTTTCGCCGCCGGAAAGCTTGACGCCACGTTCGCCGACGTTGGTGTCAAGTTGCTGCGGCAAATTGGTGACGAACTCAGCGGCGTGGGCTGCCGTGAGAGCCGCCCAAAGTTCGTCCCCGGTGGCCTCACGCTTGGAAAGAAGGAGGTTTTCGCGAACCGTGCCATTGAATAAAAACGGCTCCTGGGTGACATAGGCGAGGTGCTCGCGCAACGAGGATTTCGCGAGTTCGGCGATGTTTTGACCGTCGATGCTGATAAAGCCGGAATTCACCTCGTAAAAGCGCGCCAACAAGGACAGCACGGTGGTTTTGCCGGCACCGGTGGAACCGACCAGCGCGATGGTTTGACCGGGATGCGCCTCAAGGGTCACTTCGTGCAGGGTCGGTTGCTCCTGATAGGTGAAAGACACCTTGTCAAAGCGCACGGCACCCCGAATGGGTTCCGGCAATAACTTTCCCTCGCGGGCATTGGGCTCCTCTTCGGCATCGAGGATATGGAACACGCGGTCGGCCGCGGCGCGGCCCGAGAGGATCATTTGGTTGAGCGAATTGAGACGGTCGATCGGTTCATAAAATAGCGAAAGAAAAAGCAAAAAACCTGCGAAATCGCCCAGATTCAGGGTGCCGTGCATGACCGCCTGACCACCACAGGCGAGCACCAGCACATAGCCGCTCATGCGCAACAACGACATCCCGGGGGAGTACACCGCCCACCACCGCATCATCCTCAGGGTGGAGTGGCGCAGCGCGTCCGAGAAGCGGTTGAAACGGGCGTGCTCATTGGCTTCCGCGGCATAAGCCTTGATTTGGCGCACCCCGGAGATGTTGTCATGCAGTAGCGCGTTGAGGTCGGAGGAGGCCTCGCGCTGGTTGCGATAGCGGTCGCGACCGCGGGTGGAATAAATCCATGCAGACAGGGTCAGGAACGGCACCGGCAACGTGGCCCACGCCGCCACCGCAGGATTAAGATAGAACAGAAAGCCTCCGACGCTGAGCACTTGCAACGCCGCCACCAAGCCCAGTTCGATGCCATCAATGAGCACACGCTCCATACTGGTCACGTCTTCGACCACACGGGTCATGATATCGCCCGTGCGCCGGGTATCAAACCACCGCAGCGGCAGACGCTGGATTTTTTCGTAAAGATCGGAGCGGATATCGAAAATGACCTTTTGTTCAAAGGTGTTGTTGATGAGGATCCGCAGGGAGTTCAGGCTGTCCTTGACCACAAATCCGAGCAATGCCGCGACGATCCAAAATGAAAATTCGCCGTGGCGCTGCGGATTGGGAATAATCTCATTGATGACGTAACGGGTGGCGTTGGGGAACACAAAAATGGCGACCGTCATCCCAACCGCACAGAGAAGTTGAGCCGTTGCAAGGCCTGGATAGCGCCGGATGTAGGCGAGAACGCGAAGGGTGGACTGCATGGATGGCAACGCAGTGAGTGAACTTGTGGCTGCTTTGTAAAGCCTGCCGAAAGAAAATTCCAAAGTTCCGAAAAATTGGGATTGCGGTGTCGGGAGGGAAGCCCTTATGCTCCGCCTCACACGGAGAACCCTACCGCCCAACCTACCAATCCTATGGCCAATGTTTTCGGAATCCTAACTGCTATTGTGCTCGCGCTCACAGCCTTTGTCGCCTATAAAAACAAGGACGCGTACGCCAATGAACTCATCCATCGCAAGGATGAGGAGCGCAAACTGGCGGCCAGCCAGGTGCGGCTGAAAATCGCCCAAGACACCCTTGCCGCCACCCACAAGGAGCGCACGGCCACCGAAGTGGTGGTGGCGAATCTGAAAGCCGATGAGGCCGCACAGAAAAAGGTCAACGCCGATCTCAAGCAGGAAATCGACAGCAAGACCCAGGTGGCCGAGAACAACCAAAAGAAGCTCGACGATATCCGCGAGCAGACCAAGGCCATTGGCGAAATCCGTGAACTCGCCCAAAAGGTCAAGACTATCAGAAACCAAATGGATGACCTCCGGCAATCAATCGCCAACAACGAGACCAAGCTTGCCAACCTCACCGAAGATAACAACCAGACCATCGGCAGAAACGACGTTTTGAAAGGGGAAACGGAAATGATCGCCATGCGCGAATCGTTCTTCACCAAGACCCGGATCGTCTCGATCTACCCGAATTGGGGATTTGTGACGCTCGGCGCGGGCCACATCTCCGGAGTGGTCACCGGTTCGTCGCTGGTCATCTCCCGCAATGGCGAAACGGTTGGCAAACTGCTGGTCACCGCGGTGGAGAGCAACACCGCCTCTGCCAGCATTGTTCCCGGCTCAATCGGCGAAGGCACGGTTTTGATGGTCGGAGACGAAGTGTTGCCGACGCATAAATCCTCGAAATCCAAGAAGCTCGCCAAACCGGCAACCACCAAGCCCGGCGCGCCTGCCGCGGCACCGGATACCAAGCCCGCCGCAGCCCCGGAACCCTCACTGGAACCTGCGGCGGAGCCAGCCGCAGAACCCGCGCCCGCGCCCACCGCCGCGGAACCCGCGCCCGCCGCTGCCGAGTCCAACTGATTTGTTCCCATTCCTCCTACTCCTGAAACCTTTTGATCATGGAAACCAACATTGCCGCTCTCCAGTTCCTCGCTGCCATCACCCCTTACGAGGTGATAAAAAATCCAACCTATGTCAGCTTGGCCGTCGTCCTCCTGCTTGGAATCGTGGCCCTGATTAACTGGAAGCTCAAGGTCGACAAGAAGATCACCTTCTACCTCTTCTTCCTGGCCGCCGTCAGCTGTGCCGGCTATTATTCCTACGATCACTCGCTGCGATTCAAGCAGAATCAGACATGGCGGCTGGATGCCATTGCGGAAAACAAGGTCGTGACGGCCAATGCGGAGATAACTGAAAGAGATCTCAAGACGGAGCAGGGGGTCCTCAAGACCGTGCAGATCCAGCGCGAAGAAACCAAACAAAGCATTGCCGCACTCAAGTCCAAGGAAGTCAAATCCCGCGGTGAGATTGCCGAACTCGATAAGAGGATCGGCGTGCAGAATGAGGAATTGGCGGAACTCGACAAGACACTCGCGGAAATCAAACTTATCCTCACGGAATTGGGCGACGGTGTGACCGTCGAAAACATCGCTGAATATTATAACAAAATCGTCGAGAACAAGAAAGCTCTGGAAAGAACCCTCGAAGACAAGGAAACCTTGGTGGCCGCCGCCGAGAAAAGACTGGCCGATAGCAGGGCCGAAGAAGCCCGCCTCACTAACAAAAAACTGGCGCGCAATGTCCGCATCAGCCACAATGCGATGGAATCGGTCATCACTCGCGTCAATCAGGACTGGGGATTTGTGGTCATCGGCGCTGGCTCCAATACCGGTTTCACACCGCAGACATCCCTGTTGGTCAAGCGGGATGGCCGGTTGATTGGGCGCGTCCGCCCCACCGCCATTGAGTCGACTCAAACCATTGCGGATATCGACTTGGACAGCCTGGCCTCCGGCGTACGCCTGCAACCTGGCGACCGCGTGATCCTAGCCAAACCCGAGAGCAACTGAGCGGGCTGAAAAAAAATTCACCACCAAGCCCCGCAGACTTGCATCCTGCAGGGCTTGTTTTATGTTCGACCCATGCGTGGAACCCTAATGCTGCTGATTACCGCCGCCGTTGCAGGCATGAGCCTGTCTTCCTGCAACACCACTGAACCCGAACGCAAGGCCGTGCCGCCGGTTTCCAATAACAGCAAAATCCCTTGGAACGTGCAAGGACAGGCCGGAGGCCAGGGGCAATTTGGCATGCTCCAGCAAAACCAATATCGCCGGTAAGATGGGCGCTCAACCGCGGTGATAAGGATGGCCTGCCCGCAGCGCCGCCACCCGATAGAGTTGCTCCAACAACACGACCAGCGCCAACTCGTGCTGCAAGGTAAGGGGCGAGAGCGTGAGCAGCCAATCGCAGGCTTCGCGCAATTCATCGCTATGCCCGTCAGCCGCACCGATTATAAATGCCAGAGTCTTGACTTCACCACGATGCTCGATAGCCGTGAGCCTTTCCGCGAATTGGCGCGTACTCAGCGCCGCGCCCCGCTCGTCCAAAACCACCCGGAAACATCCTTGGGATCGTTCCAACAAGCGCGTGGAAACCTCCGCGCTGGAGCCCGCCTTGACCACCACCAGTTCATAACTCCCCATGTGCGACAGGCGCTTCAAGTATTCCTCCGTCCCGGCCTTGGCGTAGGCGAGTGCTGGTTTGCCGGCAACGATGATACGGACTTGCATGCGATGGCACGGAGCATGACCCGCCCATACCCGCAAGCCAACCCCAATTCCCGCCACCCCGAGCCCGTCAACTACATAATGACTGGCATTATATTACGTCAACAATATATTGACTGGCATTTTATTATCTCAAGCAAGGGGACAAGAGGCGGGGGACGACGCGGCAGATGATCATCAAGAACCACTTGCCTCTATCCGCACTCTGCGAGATCACGAGGGGACCAGCCACGGCCGTTTGGCAGGAGTGATGTGCGGCGGCTTCAGATAGATCGGCTGCGGTGCAACGGCGGCCCAAGCTGCCCGCGTCGCCTCAGTCGCCACGCACCAGGCCCGCCAGAGACGACCGGCCGATGGAAACTCCTGCTGCACCTGATCGAGCAACTCGCCCGGCAAGGAAAACCGTGCGGGATCTTCAAAACAAACTACCGGGATCTCCTGCGCCACGGCCGAGGATACCGTGGCGATGAGCCCGGTGGCATCGGTGAGTCCTAGAGACTCGCCCACCCCAACGCCCACCCCAACGCCTGCCACATGTGCAGTCCAATAGCTGCCGCGGCGGGCATCACCGATAACAAGGCAGGGCACGCCATCTGCGGCGGCAGGCACCGCCAGGATCGAGGGTACGGCCACCGCCTGACAGTGGTGGACCATTGCCACGCCTTGAGCTGCAGCGATTCCCACCCGTGTGCCGCTGTAACTTCCCGGGCCGCTCCCCACCAACACCCGGCCGATACGGCTGGAACCGGGTATTGCCAGCAATGCGGCGAGCGGTCCAAACAGAAGTGCGTTGTGGCTGCGATCACTGGAAAATTCCCGCTCGGTCCAACGGCCATCGGCTTCCGCGATGGCCAGCGAAGCATGGGGGGTTGAGGTTTCCAGGATGAGTGTGGTCGTTCCGGGCATGGCGAAAGACTTAACCATCCGTCACCCACCGCGCAAGGACCAATGCCCCATGCAGATTCCCCCTTGCAAGTGCTGCTTCAAAACGTTTTGTTTCGCGGTGTCCGCGCGTCTTTGCAGGATTCACCTCTCTACGCCCTTCGTTCCAATGGTGCTCTATCACCCATTCCTTGCCTCCGTGGCCGGCGCCTTATTGCTGGTCGGATGCGCCACGCCCAAAGCCACGGTGGTGGTGGAGCCGACAAGGCCGGCCGATAAGGTGGAAACCACAAGCCGCATCCCTGCACCAAAACCAGCGCCTGACGATGGCTTTCGAACCGGCAACTTGCTCGAACTGCCCAAAGAGACCGAATATCGCCCCACCAATCCGTCGTTGCCCAAATCCAACACCCATGCCGGCACGGTGATTGTCAGCCCACCGAACTCACCCAAACCCAGCCTCCAGGCGGAAGAGAAGCCAGAGCCCTGAATAAGGCCAAGCCCGGTCTTGAACCAGGCAATCATCGTTCAACGCACGAGGCCCTGCCCCGCTCGGAACTGCAACACCCGCTGGGTCAACGCCAGAATCTCGGTGTCGGTGAGCACCTCATGCCCGGCCATGTCCGTCCCGAGAATCCCGAATTTGACCACCCGTGCGACGCGCGACTCCAGGCGATCCGACCCTGCCGTCCACACGAAGGGGCCATCCACCAAGTTCACCGGAGGTTTTTTCAACCCGCCAGCCAAGGGTCCGTCGCCCCGCCCTTCCGCACCATGACAGGCTATACACAAGTTCGCAAACAACCGCTGCCC
This sequence comes from Akkermansiaceae bacterium, assembly GCA_903826205.1. Classification (GTDB taxonomy): domain Bacteria; phylum Verrucomicrobiota; class Verrucomicrobiia; order Verrucomicrobiales; family Akkermansiaceae; genus Luteolibacter. Next base: position 6,613 of record CAIKDP010000129.1, on the reverse strand, counting down.
CGCCGCGCCATCCACCTCACCAGCCAACTTGCCCGGCCGCCATTCCTCCGCATAGCCACCACGCACCCAGCCCACTCCCGTCGCCTGCAGGTAAGCGATTAAATCCTCGCCTCTGCCATTTGCAAACAACGCTGCATAGGATGGCATCGACGAGTCCGCCACGAGTTGTCGGGGGTGAAGAAAATGCGCGCGCATCCACGCAGCTGAACGCCGCGCTCCAACCGTTGATAAATCCGGGCCCTGCCGGCGGTTGCCAATCAATACCGGCGCCCCTTTTCTAACATCTTCAACCCGGCTCGCCGCCCCCCACAGGAATTCATCCTGCGAACCCGGTCGGATATATTGCGAATGACAGTGAATGCAGCCCTCCGCCAGATACACCCGCCGCCCACGCTCCGCCGCGCTTGTCACCAAGGCCTTGCCGTCCCGCGCCATCCCAAAACCGGCGGCCAGCACCACCAATCCCACCGCCACGAATGCCCGACGGTTGTTTTTGCTAGAAAAAACCGCCACGCCAATGACCACCACCCCGGCAATAGCCACCAATGTGATTGGCACCCGGTTCAAGCTCTGCGCCATGCCAATGCCATTGGCGGAGGCCAACCAACCGGCCACGGCAAACAAACCGGCGGACCGCCATGCGGCGGGACGAGTGCCGTCCGCACCGGCAAACCACCCGGGCCAGGCCACCAACGCCGTGGAATAAAGCGACACGCCCGCCGGATACCACCACCCAGCCAGGCTCCGACTGGCTGGCGCATTCACCGCCACCGCCGCCAAGGCCAACATCACCCATGCCACCACCGGGACATACTTCGCCCCCGTCCGCGCAAGCCAGCACCCCGCCGCCACCGCCACCACAAAATGCAGCACCGCATTGCGCCATAGCCAAGCCTCGCCCCAAGTACCGGCCTTGAAATCCGCCACATGTTGGATGATGAAAAACGCCGCGGAATCAAGCCATACCAACGCCGCAAACATCGCTACCGCACCCCACCACGGCAGGGACTCAAGCGGATTCTTGTCATGCCAATCGCGCAACCTCGGCACTGCCAACACCCCCACCACCGCAAACCCTGCAGCCACCCACGCTTGCACCGACGGCGCCTGATTGAAAACCCACGGCAGATTGCAGCACGCATAACCCGAACCCGTGCCCAGCCCCACCCAGCCCACCCCGCACCATCCGCGCAGCATCGCCGACACGCTCACCGTCGCCACCCCAAGCGCCGCACCACTGGCCACCGCCACCATCCCAAATCCGGCATGGCCACCCACCAGAGGTGCCATCCCGGCACTCACTGCGGCCACCCCGAGCGCGATTCTCAACATCCCCGACCCCACACCGCGCCATGCCGCCACAAAGCCGCCTGTGATACCAGCCACAGCCATCAGCCCGAGAGCCAGCCGTTCACCGGTGGCATGGACTCCGCCCCCTCGCAGTAATTCCACAAAGGCGAACTGCGCGAATATCAAAAAATGCCCGTAAACCGCCGCGATCACTACGGCCGCCCGCAGCGCGTTGAAATTCACCTGTACTTCTCCTCCCACCATCCGGCACGCACCAACGCCATCTGCACCACCGCCACCACCGAGTCTGTTAGAGCAACCGTCGCCCAAGCCGGAGCCAACGAGCCACCGACCACATGCCAGGCGACAAACACCGCTACCAGCACGCGCACCAGGGCCGTAAACTTCCAGACCGTCTGGCCGCTGTGCCGGTCGGCCACTACCAAGGCATAACTTAGCCCCACCCCCCCCACAAACACACCCATCCAACTCAAATACACCAGCGCGTCCGCCGACGGTTGCCCAATGCCTAACAATTTCAACACGGTCGCCGGTGCCAGCACCAGCAAAATCCCGGTCAACGCGTCCATGGCGCCCACCGCGACACTCCATCCAATGACAAATTTTCTCTTGTTCATGACAGGCTCCAGTTTTTGATCCAACTCACCGAGACTCCGAGCAACACCGTACCGCAAGCGGCCCGCAACAGCAAGCCCGCTGTTCGCCATCCGGGTGCCACCACCATCCAGGAATATTCGCCGCCTTCGCGCCAACCCATCGCCACCAACAACGCGATCATCACCAGCACCGCGCCATGCCACGCCGCCACCGAGCGCCGCCCGCCAAGCGTGTGGCCTGTCACCGAAACTAACAACAAGGCACAAAACGAAGTCGTGAATCCCGCCATCGCCAAATGCGAGTGCGCGACCAATCCCTGGGTGAATTTCAATCGATCCAACAAGCCGGGGAGATACTGGGTCACCCCGTTGAGTACCAGCATGCCCCACCACGCAAACAACGCGACCCGCCACACCCGCGATCCCGGCGTCCACTGGAAAGCGCCCCAATCCCATGGCACAAACCAAACCCACGGCAACAGGATCAGCAGCGACCCAATCTGGTGAAACTGATAGTGCGTGCCGCCAATCCACTCCGCCACGCCGAATATCAACCAGCAATTCACCAGATACGTCCACACCCCCCATCCGGCGCGCCCGCTGCCAGCGGCGGCTCCCGCCCGCGGCAACAGCATCATCAATGTCACCACCATCAAGGTCGACCCTAACAAACTCGACCCCGTCGGCCCGCCGGTCGTGGCGTCCACCTGCGGATACACCGCGGGCGACGCGGCAAAGACCATCGCCACCGGCACCGTGGCCAACACCCATACCCCCAGCAACGAAACCGTGCGCCGCCGCACACTCCACCCCGCGGAGCGCTCCCGCCACGCGAGCGCCAGCACCAGCCATAACATAACCATGGCGGCGACAAATCCCCACAAGGCACCACCGCGCCAATCGAGGAAAATCTTGCCGGAGGTATGGCCATTGAGCCAGTGCAGTGCGGCGATTGCCAGCGCCGCCGTCCATGCCCACACCGCGGCGGGTGCCCATGCCGCCACCTTGCTACGATGCACCTCGTAGATGTGAAACAACCAGGCCACCAGTGGTAGTGACGTCCAGCCATAGAGTTGCACATTAAGGTGCACCGGCACCCAGCGGCCGTATGTCCACTCGCCCGCCTGCAGTTCAGGCCACACCAGCAACAAGGCGAGCCATAGTCCGACCGCATTGCCCACCACCAACCACGCCAGCGCATGGCGTGCCGCCAGTGCCACGCCATCAGGTGCCGGCCTGGCGTCAGCCTCAGCCATGACTGGCTTCTCCTTCGATCCGCCCGTCACGCATCCGCACCGTGCGGTCGCAACGGCCGGCCAACTCCGGGTCGTGTGTGGCCATGATGAGGGTCCGACCACGTTCGCGCACCAGGTCTAGCAACAACTCGAAAACCTTTTCACGATTGCTTTCATCCAGCGCTCCGGTCGGCTCGTCACACAACAGCAGTTCCGGATTGTTCATCAGCGAGCGGACCAAGGCGCCGCGCTGGCGCTCCCCGCCGGACAACTCGCGCACCCGCTGGCCGAGCCGATGAGTCACGCCCGTGGCCTGCGCCAATTCGTGCAGCCGCGCCCAGCCGTCTTTTCTGTGGCCACCCGCGGCAATGACCGGCACCATGCAATTCTCCGCCAAGGTTAGATCCGGCATCAAATGGTGCAATTGAAACACATATCCAATGTGATGCCGTAACAAGTCAACGCGCGTGGATTCTTCCACCACATCGCGCCCCGCCACCCTAACCATCCCGCGATCCACCTCCTCCAAGCCCGAGATCACATTGAGCAAGGTGGATTTGCCACAGCCGGAGGTCCCGCACAAAGCGACGATCTCCCCCTGCGTCACCTCCAACGTCACCCCCTTGAGCACTTCGATGCGCCCGCCATCAAAGCTTTTCCACACATCATTGACCCACACCTGATTGTTCATGTTCAAAAATGGTTTCACTCGAAGCGCAAGGCCTGCGCGGGATTGAGGCGAGCCGCATAGCAGGCCGGATACATGGCGCCGATCAGCGCGGTTAAAACCGCCAAGCCCGTGGCTGCCGCCACTTCCATCCAGCCGACACGCGGCTCGATGTAGCCCTGCAACTGCGGCACCGCGCGCAACACATGCAAACCACCCCAGCTCAACACCCACCCTGCCAAGGTGCCGATCGCGGAAATCAACAGCGATTCCCCGAAAATCATCCGCGCCACCTGGCCACGGGAAAACCCGCACACCCGCGCGATGGCCAGCTCCCTGATCCGCCCGAACACCGACAGAATCATCGTGTTGGTCACGCTCAACCCACCTAGCAGAAAAGCACAACCTCCCACCACCCAGGCCGTGGTTTTCATGATTTTGAATTGGGAATAACTGCGGCTGAACTCGTCATTCTCCATCGCAATGAGGCGCTCGTGATGTTTGGAAACCCATTGTTTCACCTCGTCGGGTTGATGTCCGGCCGCCAATGCCACACTCACCACCGAGCACACCCCGTCCTTGTGAAAAGCTTTCTGACAGGCGGCCAGCGGCATGAACACCCCGCCGTTCTCGAAGCCGTTCTCCATCCTCACCACCCCCACCACTGTGTAAGTGCCCGGCCCGAGCTCGATGGTGCCTCCCACCGGGGCCTTGAGAAAGCCCGCCGCACGCTCTCCCAACACCACCCCTTCCGCATCATCGCGGAAGGCTGCCGCACTGCCCTGCAGCCACTCACCCCGTTTCAGTCGGCCATCGGAGGCCTGGATACCAAAACACGTGATGACCGGGCGGTCCGGCGCGGCGATGATCGTGAACAGCACCGGCTGTGCATCCTTCACACAGGGTTGCCCTTCCAATTCCTCCACCAAGCCCACCGGCACGTTGCTGAAAAACAAATCCGACACGTTCCTTTCAAACACCACCATTTGCGAGTCGGTGCGCAGGATCCGTTCGAACATTTTCACCGCTCCACCCAACAATCCCACCACGCTCAACATCGTCGCCACTCCCAGCGCGATGCCCGTCGCACCTATCGCCGTACGCACACGGTGCCGCCGCAAGTTGGTTATGATCAGGCGCCACAAGCTCATGTTGGTATTTTGTTAGATCGCGAGGTTCACAGGGGATTCCAGGTCAGCCCGCCGCCGGCACCCATGCCACGGCATGCTCCGTCGCGCCATCCGGCAGCGCCACCCGCAGCAATGTCAACATGTCCCAGCATTGGGGAGGGCCAGGCAGGGCGGCGACCACCCGGTCGCCCATCTGTTGCAGCCGCTGGAACCGCCGGATGGTGGCGTGGGTGCCTTCGGCCGCCACCATGTTGGGACGGCCCAACTCTTCATCGCGTCCGCCCGTTTTGCCATGGCTGTGTTCCCTCACCTGCACGTCCTTCAAATCATCGGCTGTCTGATAGGCAAGTCCGCGCAGCAATGCCAACCGGTCTAACAACTGAATCTCGCGGGGCGTGCCGCAGCCGAGGATGGCGGGCAGCACCAACGTGAGCCGCAGCAATTCGCCGGTCTTGCGCGCGGCCACTTCGCTCACCTCCGCCGCGCACTGCTCGCCACGCCAACCGCTCAAGTCGAATGCCTGGCCGCCGATCACACCGCCGGTGCCCAGGCGTGAGTCCACCCAGTGTCCGGCAAACTCGCGACGTTTTGCGGAATCCGCCTTGCTGATTGCCTGCCAGAGCAAGGCATAACCGCGATTGACCAATGCCAAGGCGGCCAGCATGGCCAAGGCCTCGCCATGCACCACATGCACGCAAGCGGCGCCGCGCCGGGTCCGCGCATCGTCCATGGCCGGCAGATCATCAAACACCAGCGAGGCCGTGTGCAGATATTCAATGCCACACGCCACCGACCGCGCCGTATCATCCTCCAATCCCATTTCGAGCCCCACGAGATAGGCACTCAGCGCGCGCATCATCGAGCCAGGCCGCGCCAGAATATCGTTGAGCGCCGCCGCCAACCGCGGCTCCACCGCTTCCATGCGGCCAAAACTATTGGAAAAAGATTCTCCCAACATGACCCGCGCCTCAATCACGCGCTGCCGTTGCCAGAGATCCCTTGTCATTGCAGTGGGTGGTACGGGTCTCACTTCCTACGAGGCTTACTTCAGCTTGCCGACCACTTGGAAATTGACCACCAGCTTGGGGTCGACGGTCATCACCAGCATCGCCCGCACCACCGGCAGACCGAAATCCTTGTAGTCCATCTCAATCTTGCCACTGGCCGTGACCCACTCGCCGTCTTTCTTCACCGTGAACGGGAAATAGACTGTCTTGGAAACCCCATGAATCGTCAAGGATCCCTCGGCTTTGTCACCCGTCTTGTCAGTCCAGAATTTCACAAACTTGAAGCTGCCCTTGGGCGCACCGCCACCCAGCCACTTGATCATCTCCACATCCCGGGCGTCATCCTCGGTTTTCAAATCGCTGAAGTTCCAAGCCAGTTCCAACGTTGTGGGTTTCAGTTTGTCCTCATCCCCCGTGGCCTTGATTGTATAGTCCTTGAGGGTGCCGGTGAAGGCGTGGCCGGTGGCCTTGGCCTCCACTTGGATCTTGCTGCGGGTCTTGTCGACATCAAGCGTGGCAGCGGACAGGGTCAGAATCGAGCACAGCAGCGTGCCGACCATCGTGGCGAATGTTGTGGTTGTTTTCATTGGTTGGGTCAAGCTTAGCCCATAGAGCTCCCCACGGCGACCGATTTGTCTGACTAAATGCCAAATATGGAGAGGTAGTT
>CAIKDP010000128.1 GCA_903826205.1 Akkermansiaceae bacterium | reverse complement strand
GCACGGGCGAACGCCAGCTATTTCGCCGGGGCGACCAAGGGCCGCACCATCCAAGTCAATCAACCCCTCTCCTGCTAACAAAACAACACCAACCGAACAACACCATGAACAAACTGTATTACATCGTATGCGAAGAAAAGGAAGCCACGCTGTTTGAAGGACGCTATCAAGGCCGCACCCGTGGAGGTGCCATGAAGTTCCTCAAGCAGGCCATCGGACGCAAGACGCTCAACGGACTGGTCTTCACCATCACCGAGATCCCGGTGCCGCTGATCCGCGAGATCGTCGCGGAAATGCTCGCCGGTGGCGACGGCGGCACCATCGCCAACGTCACGCCCGCCGCGAATGTCGTGCCCATCACGCGCCCCGATGCCGAGCCAAGGGCTGAACGCTTCGACGCGTTCGCCAATGCGGCTGAGCCTGAGGTGACGCCAACCAAGGCCACGCCAACCAAGGCCACGCCGACCAAGAAGCCCAAGGCGGAACCCGAGGCGACTGCCGCCAAGGTCGGTAATCCTGGCCACGGCGACGACCTCTGGACAAAGGCACGGGCATATTGGGAGAAAAGCCGCAGCATCAACAAGACCGCCGAGAAATTCGGGCTATCGCCTAACACGGTCAAGACTCGCGCCCGCCGCGAAGGCTGGAACAAGTGAACGTCACCACCATGAACGACACCCCATGGATTCCGAAACCCGGCGACGGCGTGACCGTCTGCCACCACAGCGACCGGACCGCCTGCACGGTGGTCCGTGTCAGCCCCTCCGGCATCACGCTATGGATTCAGCGCGACATTGCCACGCTCGATGACTGGAAACCGGAGATCATCCCCGGTGGCTTCTCCGGCCATTGCGTGAACAACGCCGACCAGCGGTATGTCTATCAGCCTGACCCCGAGGGAATCATGCACCGCGCCCGCCTCCGCAAGGACGGTCATTACCGGACTCCCGACGGCGAGCGCGTGATCCCCGGACGCCATCACTTCCACGACTACAACTTCTAACCATGAATGTTCATGTCACCCGCTATGGCTCCCGCAATTGGGCGGTATGGATCGACGGCGACCTGCTGGCGGTCACCGTCTATCGGAAGGGTGCCAGGGCGATCCAAGCGACGCTCAACGACCTCACCTACCACAACCATGTCACGATCCTTGAAGATACTCCGAACACGGGCACCAGCCCTGCCAACGCCGCCGCTGGCCTGGCGGCCGTCCAACCCGGATGACCTTTGCGGCCCTGCCGCCGCTGTCGCCAGCAGACTTGTCGCCAAGTCCCGCAACCTCCGCGCACACCCGGATGTGCCTGTGAAAATCCTGCTCTACGGCCCGCCGGGTGTCGGCAAAACGAGCATCGCCGACATGGTGGCAGCGGAATTATCCGGCTGTCCGCTGGCGGTTGAGGAATTCAACGGCAAGTTGGTCACCGTAGAAGTGGTGAAGCAGTGGATGGCGGGGCTGGGCATGTCCTCGCTGTTCGGCGTCTATTCGGTGCGGATCATCAACGAGATGGACCGCTGCAGCAGGGATGCACAGGACCTGCTGCTGAGCTACCTCGACCGCCTGCCGCCAGGCCGCGCCGTTATCGGCACCAGCAACCTGCAACTTGACCTCCTAACCGAGCGGTTCCAGACGCGCTTCCAGTCGATCAAGCTCGCCGCGCCATCGACCGAGGAAATCGCCGCGATGTTGCGCCGCCACTGGCTGGTGGATAAAGCCACGTCGCTGCGCATCGCCGTCGGTTCCGGTGGCTGCGTCCGGGCCGCACTGGCCGATCTGGAAACCTGGCTGGATGTGGAGGGATTGTCATGAAAGCCCGACTCCAACGACTGGCATTCGACCGCAGCGGTCGTCTTTCACGCGCCGTGTTCCGGTTCCGTGAGGCGGGGATGCGCAGGGAAACCTCCGTCACCGTCGAATGGCGGGATGTCTGTGGAAGCCGCGAGTGGTTTGCCATCGGTTGGTGCCCGCCGGATGCGTGGCGGCGGATTCTGCCGTTGCTCGCCCAGGTGCAGCATGCCGTTGACACCATCCATGCGGGCGATGACAGATGAACCCAAAGCCAAAACACTTGCCAACGGGATTGAGGTTTGGTGCAGCTACGAAAAGCTCGTGCCGGTTGGCGAGCTGAAGCCCAACCCGCGCAACCCAAACACCCACCCGCAACGCCAGATTGAGTTGCTCGCCAAAAACATCCGCTACTTCGGCTGGAGGCGGAACATCTGTGTGTCACGTCTGAGCGGCTACATCGTGGCCGGCCACGGCAGGTTGATGGCGGCAAAGCATCTTGGCGTGGAGATCGTGCCCGTTGAATACCAGGACTTCGCCAGCGAGAGCGACGAACTCGCGGTGCTGGTGGCCGACAACCGGCTGGCCGAACTTGCCGCCGTGGACTTGAACGAGTTGGAGAAAATCGCCAGCGAGTGGAAAGCTGTGGACTTCGACACCATTCTTGCTGGCTTCGAGCCTGCCGACCTCGAAGGCCTGCTCAATCCCAAGGGCGATGACGGGGACGATGATGACGATGACCGTCACGACAAGGAACTCGACAAGAGTGATGTCACCGTCGCGGTCGGCCTCTATCGGTTCCGCATCAGCCAGGCCGATTTCATCGCGTGGTGTGACCGCGTGAAGCAGGACGCCGGATTTGACAAGGAAAGCGTGCTCAAGGAAATCCGCATCCGCCTCGGACTATGAAAATCACCCTCGAACCGCTCGCATCCGTTAGACCGAGCACCTACAATCCACGCACGGCTGACCCGGCGCGGCTTGACCTGATAGAACTGTCGCTGCGCAAGCTCGGCTTCATTGCACCGATCTTTGCCGACGTGGACGGCGAGATTCTATCAGGCCACCAGCGCCACCTTGTTGCATCCCGCATGGGTGCCACTCATGTTCCGGTGTTCCGGACCAAGGCGCTCGACCTCGACCAGCGCAAGGCGCTCAACATCGTGTTCAACCGGGCGACCAATGATTTTGATTTCAACAGCACGCCTGGCAAGATCACCCGCGAACTCGAATCGCTTGATCTTCATGCGCTTGCCGCCCGCATCCCTGACAAGCCGGTCGGCAGCGACGCTTTCCTGCGTTGCGTCAAGCCCGCAGAAGTCGGCGTGAAGGATCTTTGCAAAGCGAACGCAGGCCGCTGGATCCAGTATGCCCGCAACCTCGCCCGCACACTCCACCGTCACGGCATCCTCATGCCCATCGTCTGCCGCGAGGAT
>CAIKDP010000127.1 GCA_903826205.1 Akkermansiaceae bacterium | reverse complement strand
TCACGGCCTTTGCCGGTTACGTGACCGGCGATCTCAGCGGGGCCGGCTATTACGACACGGTCAAACCCACCGGCGCGCAGTCCAACGTCAACACTATGACAGTTAATGCCTTGAATCTAACCGCCGGGACAGGGGTGGCCATCAACCCCGGCCAGACCCTGACCCTCGGTGCCGGCGGCCTGATCAACAATGGCGGCGGCAACATCACCGGTGGCTGGCTCACCACCGCGGACAACACCGAATTGATAGCCAACTACCTCACCGCGGGATCTATCAGCAGCATCATCTCCGGCACCAGCGGCGGCCTGACCAAGGTCGGCGCGGGCAACCTCACCCTCGCCAACCGGATGACCTACACCGGCAAGACCACCGTCAACCAAGGGACGTTGATGCTGGTTGGCAATCACTTGCTGGCAGTGGATGGCGCTTTGGAGGTTAATCTTGGCGGCACCCTTGACCTGGGCGGCTTCAGCCAGCATGTCCAAGTCCTGCGCAGCGCTGGCAGCACCGAAGGGACCGGCGGTATCATCACCGGCACCGGCGGCACCCTCACCGTCAACCAGGCCACCACGAATGTTTTCGCCGGTTCGATCCAAGGGGCGCTCAACCTCCTCAAGAGCGGGGACGGAACCCTGACTCTAACAAGCATGAATCCCACCAGCGGCACCCTCGCGGTGATTGGCGGCATCGGCAGTGTCCGGGAGCGCGATGGGCAGTTTGCCGATCTGGGTGAAGGGTTGACCCTGCGGGACGGCGGAGCGCTGCCCAACGTGACGGCAATCACCGTCAGGGGGGCTACCCTCAATCTCGACAATTCGGGGTTTGCCGGCAACAAGGGTGGCGGCGAATTGGCTGCGGACCTGGCGGTCGCACCATGGTCGACCAAGGACCTCGCCAACCGGCTCAGCGACGCCGCGCCGATCACCCTGGACAACGCCACCATCCGCTACGTCGGGCGGGGGCAGACCAACTCGACCGAGTTGCTAGGCCCGGTGAGCGTCACCGGATTTTCCTCGATCACGATGATCAGCGGCGGCACTCCCCAAGGCAGCGGCGGCATCAGCAGCGCCACCCTCACTCTATCAAGCCTGACGCTCAACCCGGGGGCGATGGTGCAGTTCAACCGCAGCGCCGGAACCAACACGCCGCTTGGCCAGATCGGCAACGAACCGCGCGTGCTTATCGCCGGCGACGACACCAGCGGCCTGACCTTCTGCAATGGAATTGTCGTCGGCATGGCCAGTTGCAATGACAACCATAGCTTGCGGCCGGTGAGCTACGTGCCCGGGCTGGGCTTCGGCAGCCTCGGCACGCCCGGCTTCCCCAACACCTGGCCCAGTGCCGCGTCTTTTGCCACCGCAGGGCCGACGGATAACGTGATGTCGGGGGGGGCGCAAGTGGTTAGGGCCGGTGGCCAGACGATCAACGCCCTTGGGATCCAGGGCAGTGGTCCCGATATTGGTGGTCCCAGCACCAGTCCACTCACGTTCCAGAACCCGGATGATACGCTCACCCTTGCCAGCGGTTGGCTCGGGATGTGGTTTAGGCAGACGTCCATCGGGGACAAAACCAACCGCGGGGCGCTCACCTCGGGCCAGAACACGCTGTATATGTTTGGTGGCTTCGTCACGAACTGGGGGGACAACGGCAATGTCAACACGATCCACTCGGTGATCAAGGACAACGGCGTCAATCCCGTCATGTTCTCCATGAACGTCGGCCGCCACACTTATCTAACAGCCAACAACACCTACACCGGCGGCAGCGTCGTCAATGGCGAGCTCGCGCTCGATTTCGGCGATCAATTCCGGAATTTCCTCTGGCTCGACGGTGATCCGGGAGCGGTGGTGATTCCCAACGCGGCCAACCCCGCCACCGGCCTGGTCATCTCCGGAGCCAATGTGACGATGCTGAAAAACCAGGGCCAGATCGGATCCAACAATGTGGTGACCCTCAACGGCGGATCGACG
>CAIKDP010000126.1 GCA_903826205.1 Akkermansiaceae bacterium | reverse complement strand
TCCGGGAGTTACGGGCGAACCTACAAGGCGCGGCATCTGTTGTTGGGCACCGAGGTGGCGATCAAGGTGATCCGGCGCGAGTTGACGGCCAGCGAAAGCACGCGCCAAAGGTTTTTGCGCGAGGGGCGGGCGCTGGCAGGGCTTACCCACGATCACATTGCGATGATGCGGTATTTCGGCCGCAACGACGACGGGCAGCTTTACTACGCGATGGACTATTGCGGCGGCGGCACGCTGGCCGAGCGGGTACGACGGCTCGGGCCGCGTCCGCCGGGCGAGGCACTTGACGTTGTGCGGCAGGCGGCCTTGGCACTGGCGGCGGCGCACGCGGCCGGCATCATCCACCGCGATCTCAAGCCGGGAAACATCATGCTCACCCACACTCCGCCGCCGCTGCGGGTTAAAGTGATCGATTTCGGGCTGGCGCTGAGTTCCGGCAGTGGTGCGGCGGCCGGGAGATTTCACGGCACTGCCCAGTGGGCGAGCCCGGAACAACTGCGTGAGGCAACGCTCGATGGCCGCAGCGACTTGTTTTCATTAGGTCTGGTGCTGTGGTTTCTGTTGGAAGGCACCATACCCGATCAAGGCACCACGGCCGAGGTGGTGCATGGCCGTCTCTCCCCCGGCGGCTACGCGAGCCGCCTGCCGCAAGGATTGCCACCCGGCATTGGGGAATTGCTCGGGCAACTGCTGGAGATTGACCCGAGTCGGCGTCCGGCGTCAGCGGTTGAATTGTTAGGTGCTATCAATGCCCTGTGCGATGCCTACCCCTATGAACCAGTTGCCGAGCAGCAAGCCGTGGCGGAGGATGACTCTGGCGCCGCCGAATTGCCGTGTCTGTCTGGAGCCGCCGCGAGCGATGACCGGTATGCGCGGCTGACCCGCTTGCACCGCGATCTCGCGGGCGAGTGGTTCATGGCAGAGTTGGAGGGCGAGGGTGCCCGCATCGTGTTTGTGCTCGATGAACAACGGGCGGAAAATCCAAGCCTGAGGGCGAAAGTTCGGGCGAATCTGGCACGTCTGCGGCGGCAATCGGTGGACGGACTGCCACGTTTTGCGGTGTTTTATGAAACCAACAGCACTCTAGTGGCCGAGTGGGAGGGCAACAGCGGCGACGACTTGATCTCGTGGCTCAGGCTGCGCAACAAGGTCAGACTGAGCGACTCAATCAGCTTCCTCACCCGAGTGGCCGAGGCGGCTGACGATGCTGCCTCATGTGGCGTGCCGGGGCTCGGGCTGATGGCCTCGCAGGTGCGCTGGGAATACTGCGGCAGCAGTGAAAGCGGCGGTGGCCTGCGCGGTGCTGTGCCTCGTCTCTTTCCTTTGTTGTTGGATGCATCCGACGTTCCGGCGGGGGACTGTTTGCTAGCCGACGTCAGCGGCTCGACGCTGACGCTGGCGAGTCCCGATCTCGCGTGCGACCGGGTCTTCATGCTGGCCAAGTTGATCTATCGGATGGTGTCAGGGCGCGAGGTGCCCGACGCTGTGGCACACAGCCCGGGTGCCTATGTTGCGGTGTCCGCGCTATCCGAGCAGGGCAACGCCCTGATGGCTGAGTCGCTTGGGCGGGGTAGAACCTGGGACTCGTGCCTCGCGTTGCTGCGGGCCATAGCCCACGCGGAAAACCTGTCGATCGGGGGAAGCGGCACGGGACGGACGCAGACATCAAGCAGTGGCTCGGGAAGTAATGTTAGATCGTCTGCGTTGCGGGGCCAGCCGTTC
>CAIKDP010000125.1 GCA_903826205.1 Akkermansiaceae bacterium | reverse complement strand
GCGGCAAGGTCACCGAAGAACTGGCGCATCCGCTTGCCTTCCCGATGGTAGCTGAGCACGAAGCGGATTCGACCGCCCGACGCGCACCGATAGACCGGGACGGATACGGAGCCGAAGTGAGCCCCCGCCACGGGTTTGCCTTTGGAGCCGCGTTTGGCCTTGGGCCGGGGGGCTGGAAGGGTGGTTGAAAGCGCGGTCTCCTGAGTTGTCGCCAATTTGTCGCCAGTGGGGTTCATGGCGATGGTAGAGGTGTCAACTTTGGCGCGTTTTTCGAACCTTAAACCATTGGTTTTGAATGGTTTGTCCAAGGTGGGCCCGCAGGGATTCGAACCCTGGACCAAGGGATTATGAGTCCCCTGCTCTAACCGCTGAGCTACAGGCCCCAGTAGGGATATGTTGAATTTTTCGCTTGCTTTCCACCCGTGTTTTCCACACCTTGCGAAGAACAATACGAAACGCATTGAAACACATGAAAACCACACGCATACCAACCCGCCTCAAGCGGTCGAAGCTGGCACACCTGTTTCGTCACGCGAATGGGGTATATTACGCGCGGATCAAGGTCAATGACAAATCCACGGAACGGAGCCTGCGCACCACCGACTACAACCTCGCTGCCAGCCTGCTGCCGGAAACCATTAAGGAACTGAAAGGTGCCAGCGAATCCCATCAGGCAGGCACCCTCGCTCATTCCATCCAAGCCGAGGCAGACCGGGAGGATCCGGATTTGAAACCGACCACCCAGCATTACTATCGCCAGCTCGCCAAGAGCATCCTCGATTCCCTGCCGCCACACGTCGCCGCGAAGAAACTCCCGAAGGTCACCGTGGGCGATCTCAGGGCGTGGCGGGACATCATCGTATCAGAAACATGCGAGTCCCCAGTCCCGTGATCCAACACGGGTTTTGCTTTCCACTTTTGCTATCACTCCCTACCCCGAAAAAACCCTGTTTTAGGGTGTTCCACCCCGTCTCATCACCTAACTATTGGCTCTGTAAGCGACTCATATGGAACACATTGCGACACTGTGGGTGTTCGTCCGAACGGTTTATGAGTCCCCTGCTCTAACCGCTGAGCTACAGGCCCGGTAAGGATTCCAGAGATTTTTCATTACCAAATGTATACCGAAAGTGCATAGCAGAGGCGCAACAGCAAACCTCGCCATGCAACAGAGGGCTCAATTCAGCAAATCCAAGGTCTCGTGTCTTTCTCGTCATCGGGGCGGCAATTACTACGCAGTCGCCAAGGTCGGCGGCAAGCTTATTCGCCGCAGCCTAGAAACCGACGAATTCAACACCGCCAAGAACCGGCTCGACCGCGCGCTCAGGGAGATCCGCGGGGCGAAGAACGCCCGCCTCGCCGGCACTCTCGGAGCCGCCATCCAAGAGGAGGCAGACCGTCATGATCCGGCAAACCGACGACCCGCCACTACTATCGCCAGATTGCCACGTCACTGTCCTACGTCCATTTTCCCCCAATTGGGGAATCTGCTGTGCGAACCGGCATGCGGGGATAATAACGCTTGAGTTGTGGTGGCGCGGAGTGTGTCCTCCCCGCCCATGAATAACCTTGCCTGCCCGATTTGCGAAATGACCGAAGTATTGACCCGCCCCAGCCACGTTGAGTGCGTCACCTGCGGTCATGAATGGCAGGACGCAGCCCCGGCGGACGAACCCGCCACGACTCGGGTCGTCAAGGATGCCTATGGCAATATGCTCGCGGATGGCGACATCGTGGCCATGATCAAGGATCTGAAACTCAAAG
The DNA here is from genome assembly GCA_903826205.1 of Akkermansiaceae bacterium. Taxonomy (GTDB): domain Bacteria; phylum Verrucomicrobiota; class Verrucomicrobiia; order Verrucomicrobiales; family Akkermansiaceae; genus Luteolibacter. The sequence goes on along the minus strand of CAIKDP010000125.1, from coordinate 11,449 downwards.
GATCCTCCGAAGTTCTCAAAGTGGGAACGAAGTCAAAGCCCATCCGCCTGGTGGACGGCGACCACGAAATCTCCTGCAAGATGGATGGGATTGCCATCGGTCTTAAAGCCTGCTTCGTGAAGAAGGTGGCGGGATAGACGGGTGCCTGTTGCCAACTTTGTGATGATGCGCACTTCACCCACGCCCGCGGCTTCGTGGCTAAAACCTCGGCCACCGATCCGCGGCAACTCCGCGAGTTGCTGGTACGGAGCTGACATAGGCCATGCTCCCCGCGCCGCACACACGCAGCCAGCTACGTCTAGCGCATGCCCGCGGCGATGTCCGCGGCGAGGCGGGCTAACAAGCGCGACTGTGCGGCGACCATCGGCTGGTAGCCATCGGCGGCGAGCGCCTCGCGGGCGACAAAGGTGCGGGACGCCTTGAGCCGGCGGTCGGGCAGAGCGTAGACGCGCCAGCCGGCCTCGATCACGGCGAAGCCATCGGCCCCGCTGTGCAACTGGCGGATATCGATGGTGACCTGGTCGCTGATTTCCTCATCGCGCGGCCAGGGATAGGTGCGGACATTGCCGGTGTGCAGGCGGCGGCCGAGATTGGCGGCGGTGACGCGGGCGATGGAAGCGGCCAGGTCGCCGGCCCAGCGGTGGTCTTCAGCCACGGCCAGGCGGTTGGGCGCGTCCTGCACCACGAGGTTGGCGCGGTCGATGTATTCCGCCAGCACGATCGGGCCGATGCCGACGCCGCGACCACCGCCGGAAGGTGCCGGGCCCTCGGCGGTGAGCACATAGAACGAACGCGAACCGGCACAACCGGCGAAGAGGACGACACACAAGGCAAGGACGGCGGCTTTGAACATGGCTTGGATCATTGTTTGCCGCGTGGCGCACGCGGCACGGGATTGCCCGAGGATTCACGGCCGAACAACAACGAATTCGGCTTCTCATCAAGGGTGGTGGAAAGCGACTTGATAGAGCGCAGCGACCCGCGCAATTCATCCAGCGTGCGCAACAAGTCGCCTTGGATCGTGCCATCCGGGCCAATGCTGGAAACCGTCTTCTGCAGCGCGTCGAGGGTGGCGCGCAGGTCGGTGGGAATCCCGCGGAACGCCGGATCATCCAACATTTTACGCGCGGACGCGGCCGTGGCATTGATCTCATCGAGGGTGCCGCGCGCCGCGGCCACGGTGGTGGCGGCTTCCTCAGCGGCCTTGGCGATTTTGTCCATCGCGTCATCCATGGGCAGCGCCTGGATCTTGTCGAGAATGGCCGTGAGCTTCGTTTCTAACAAGGCGAGGCCGGACGACACGGTGGGCACCGCGGGATACTCGCCGATCTGGGTCAATTCCGCCGCCACGGCCTCCGGGTAATAATCGAGATCCACAAACAAGGTGCCCATGAGCAGGTTTTCGGATTTCAACGCCGCCCGCAGACCTTTGGCCACGGCCTCTGACAGGATCTTGGAATCCTGCCCCTCCACGCGCTCTTGCAGGCTGTGACGCAACAGCGAGGGATCGATCTCCACCAGCACCGGGATGCGCGAATCCTTGCCCAGGGGCAGGTAGTCAAAGGAAATGTTGGTCACGCGCCCCATCGGGATGCCGCGAAATTCGACCGTTGCCCCCTTGGTCAGGCCGCGCACCGATTGATCGAACAACAACAGAAGTTTGAAAGTCGCGTTGTAAAGCGAGCTGCGCGCCCCTTCCTCATCCGGATAGAGTTTGAAAACCATGCCATCGGGAGCCGGCTTGCCGGGCTCCAGGCCGTCGGGGATGCCGAAGGACGCCCCCCCGGCAAACATCGCCTGAAACGAAGGTGTGCGCACTTTGATGCCGGTGGCACCGGCGCTGATATCGACGCCGCTGGTGTTCCAGAAGCGGGTGTTGGAGCGTACCAAGGGGCCGAATTTTTCCTGGATGAAAGCCCTGTACCTCACCTGTCGGCCTTCCGCATTCAACTCGCGACTCTCAATCCGGCCCACTTCCACCCCCAGCGCGAAGATCGGCGAACCCACGACCAGCGAGCCCGCCTCATCCGCGGTGAGGACCAGGCGCCGCCCCGGCACATTGCTGTTGGTGGGCGGCGGGGTTTCCAAGCCGCGGAATTCCAGGGTTCCCTGCGGCCCGGTTCCCGGCTCCAACTCGATATAGGCACCCGTGAGCAAGGTGCCGAGCCCGGAAATGTCGGTACCGGACACCCGCGGCCGGACCACCCAGAAGCGGGTCCCTTTGCACAACAGCGCGGCGGTGTGCGGGTCCATCTGAATCGAAACCCAGACCGAGTTCAAATCCTCCGACAATTCCAACTCCTTGACCCTGCCCACCCGCACCGACCGGCAACGCACCTCGGTCTTGCCAGCGGCAATGCCATCCGCCGTCTCGAAACTCACCTGCGCGACGGGCCCCCTGGAGGCCAAGTTCTGATAGATCAGCCAGCCCCCGATGAGGACCGCCACAATCGGCACGACCCACACGATATTCCAGCGCTGGGCGGCGCGAAACTCCGGTATGACTGACTTGACTGGCGGGGTATCACTCACGATCTGGCGGCGGCGGGGTGGGGTCTGGGGCTTTCAAGGATTCGAGACGGTCCCATAGCAAGCGCGGGTCGAAGCTCATGGCCGCAAACATCGTTAGCACAACCACCCCGGCAAAGGCAAGCGCTCCCGGACCTGGCGTGACCGTCATGTAGGCACCAAACTGGCACAAGGCAACCAAAATCGACACCACGAAAATGTCCACCATCGACCAGCGGCCGAGCAGTTCGGTGAAGCCATAGATGCGGCCGAGGATGCGCGGCGAGGAATGCACCTTGCCGCTGGCAGCCGCGCACAACCAGACCAAGGCCACAATCTTGATGAGCGGAATCATGATGGAGGCCACGAAAATCACAATCGCTATCGGATAGGCCTGGCGCCGCCAAAACTCCGCCATGCCCTGCAGAATCGTCGAGGCCATCACGTCACCCAACTCCGAGAGCGTCATGACCGGCAGCAGGTTGGCCGGCAGATAGAGGGCGCCGGCGGCAATCAACAGCGCCACCGTCCGTTGCATGCTGGCGGGCTTGCGCAAATGCAGCGCCGAGCCACACCGCGGGCAGTGCCGCAACACCACCGGCGAGACCTTGCCGCAGACATGGCAGTTGGCCAGCCCCTGATCGATGGCTCGTGGCAGGTGCGGAGTCATTCTTCGGCCACCTCCAGCCGGTCCCAAAGTTCGTTTCTATCAATACCGGCGACGGCGGCGGCCATGCACAGCATGAGCGCCGCAAAGGCCCAGAATCCCACGCCAAAATACAGGTCCGCCATTTTCCCCAGTTTCATGAGGCTCACCAACACACCTAACAAAAACACCTCGATCATGTTCCACGGTTCGGTGCGACCCAACCAGCGCGCCACGTGCCGGGCGCCCGGTGCCGCCCGCCCGACGAGCAGGGGGCCGCAGACGTAGAGCATGCCGCCGGCCATGGCCAGGGGAGCGATGATGGTGAAGAGAGCCACGCCCCAGCCGATCACCGGGGACCCCTCACGAATCAACTCCCGCGCCGCCCGCACCAGGCTCAGTTCGGTGCGGATGCCGTTGGACTCCATGGTTAGAAAGGGAAAGGTGTTGACGATTCCCATCAGGACCAACGCCGTGAGCGAAAACGCCGTCACCCTAACCAGCGAGGCCGGACGGTTTTGATAGAGCACCACCCCGCAGCGTTGGCAGCGTGCCGCCGTGCGCTCGGGCACGGCCACCGCCTCATGCAGCGTGTCGCAGAAATGGCAGGCGACCTGATGCGGTCCGCCCGCAGGTTTCGGCCAAGTGGAAATGGATGCTTTGCGTTTCAAGATCTATCGGATGTTACGGCGGCTGAAATCCACCACCCGCCGGCTGGGCTTGCCGAGCCCCTTCGCCGCGCAGTCTAGCACAGTCTGCGGCGGAGTGAAATGCCAATAATTGAGTGTTATCGCCGGCGCCAGACTGTGACCAGGGAGCGGGACCACTGGAATTTGCGTGCGGTTTCGCGCATGAGGAAGGGCTCCTCCAGATGCCGCTCCAACAAAAATCCGGCGTCCAGGGCGGCCGTGAGCCAGGCGAAGGTGGCCGCCGGGGGCCACTTGGCTGGCGGCGTGAATTCCTCCAACCAGGTGCCTGGCGTCGCCAGCACGAGTTGGCCGCCGGGCTGCACCAACGCGGGCAAGCGGTCGAGCAAGCGCTGCGGATCGGGCAGGCGGCACAACAAGTTGGCGGCATGCACCCGCTCAAAGCTGCCAAGGTCTGCGGGCAGGTTCATCACATCCCCCTGGCAAAAGCGCAGCTGATCGGCGCGGATGCCCGCCGGCCTGCGGGCCGTGAGTGTGGTGCGGAGCCACCCCTCATCGATTCGTTGATAGACGAGGGAAGCCTCGGTGCGCAACGCCTCGGCCGCGGTGATGAAGGACTGGGACAAGTCGATGCCCGTCACCGTGTCACAAGATCGGGCCATTTCAAAGGTGGCACGCCCCACGCCACACCCCAGGTCCAGACCGCGGGCGACCCGCCCAGGGGAGAAATGCGCCGCCGTGCGGCATGGAAAGTCCAAGGCCTCACGCATGCCAGCCGGCCAAGTGAGGTCCGGCGGTAAAATCTCCTCCGGCGTGCCGTAGTGCAACAGCAGGTACTCGGCGAGCAGTTTCTCGGATTCGTAAATGGAGCTCATTTCGATTCACCGTGGGGCAGCGGCTGCGATGCCGCAAGTGCTGCAAGAAAAAAGCGGCCCGACTGATCATCTCCAAGGAAAACCCATTAACCTTGGAAGCGTCTCAGTCGGACCGCCTATGTCATTGCGACACGCGGAGGCTGCCATTTACCCACTCCATGTCAAATAAAATCGTAAAAAAAATCGATATTTTTTCATGGCGGGGATTTCGCAGCTGTGCGGAGCCATCCGGTCTTGCCAAGCCGCACGTCCCATGGGCAGCTTGGCGCGGGCATGAAACAACTCTGGCAATTCATTGGAGACAAGCGGGTGCGGTGGGCGGGCGCGGCCATGGGGCTCGGACTCGGGCTGGGGCTCGGCTTGGCCTGGTGGTTCGGCTTGGACTTGGCTGGATTGCAAGGGGCGTGGAAGCTCACCGAGCACTGGCTCATGCAGCACCCGTGGTTGCTGTTTCTGGCTCTGGTGGTATTGCCCGGCCTGCCGGTGCCCACCAGCGCGTTGCTGTTTGCCGCGGGGGTGGTGTGGCGGGACCGGCCGGTGGTGGCCTGCCTGCTGTGCATGCTCGCCCTGATGCTCAACATGGTATGGACCTATGGGCTGGCGGCAGGGCCGGGTCGGCGCCTGGTGGAAAAACTCCTGGCTTCCACCCGCGTGCGGATTCCCGAACTGCCGCACGGCGATCATCTGCGGATGATCCTCATCCTGCGCCTGACGCCGGGCATGCCGTTGTTTTTCCAAAACTACGTGCTGGGCTTCCTGCGGGCGCCGTTCCGGCTCTATCTGCCAGTGTCATTGGCCTGCACCGGGGTGATGGCCAGCGGGATCGTGCTCAGCGGTGCGGGGTTTGCCGAGGGGCGGATCATGCCGCTGCTGGTGGGTATTTCCCTGATCGTGCTGGCCGGGGTGCTCACCCACATGCTGCGGCTCTGGCTGGCCAAACGCCGCAACGGCAAGGCCTGAAAAGCCCCGGGGTTTCCACTTTCCAGTTGACGGATCGGGCCGGGCCGGGAAGAGGTGGCGTGGTATGGATTGGATGACGCATGCAGCCGTGGGTGCCGCGGTGGGTGAACTCCTGTGTGGCAAGCGCCTGGGCAACCGGGCGCTGGCCTGGGGCGCGCTGTTGGGGATCGTTCCTGATTTGTTAGATCGACTGCTTGCCGTCTTCTTGTCCACTTCCGGAGCGCTGGCGCAGCAGGCTGGTGCGAGCCACTCACTGCTGTTGTTCGCGGCGGTGACCGCCGTGCTGCCCCGCTGGCTGGTCAAGTTGTGGCACCGCAGCAAGGTCACCCGGTCCGAAGCCACGTGGATGGTCGGCCTGGTATGGGCCACACATGGACTCGTCGATTGCCTCTACCCGCACGGCGTGCAAGTGCTGTGGCCATACGCCGGGAGCGCCGCCGGCTTTAATGTGTTAGGCGATGGCGATGGCTTGTTCCCCGCCCCATTGGTGGTGGCATTGGCAGGCCTGACATTTTTGCGGACCAAGAAGGAACAAGCCAAGCGCCGCCGCCTCTGGTGGTGGGGCGTCGGCTTGAGCAGCGGCTATGTGGCGCTGGCTTTGTTAGCCAAGTGGGCCGCGACGGCGGGCTTTGCCGCGGACTTGGCCCGCCGCGGGACCCGCTGTGAGCGGTGCCTGCAATCCCCCACCCCGTGCAACATCCTGCTGTGGCGCGGCCTGGTGGCCGGCGGCGACGAAATCCGGGTGGGCTACCGGTCGGTTTTCGAATGGCACAGCACGCCGGTGCGGTGGACGATCTATCCGCGGGGCCGCGAGGCATTAGCCAAGGTGGCGGAGACCCGTGAGGCCAAACGGGTGGCCGCCTTCGCCGACGGCTGGTGGATCGCCCGGTCTAACAAAACAGGCGTGTGGCTGGCGGACCTGAACGGGGGTGAACTGCGGGTGTGGGGTGAACGCAAGGGCATGGTGGACACCCGCCTGAAACGTTCATGGCAGCTGGAACCGCAAGCCGCCGGCGATCCTCTCCGGCTGATCACTCCTGAAGCGAAAAAACCCTGGGAACTGCGTCGACGCCTGCTGCTGCGCACCTGCGGCCAGCGGGACGCCTGGGAAGCCATCCCGCGCCTGGCGGGCGTGCCCGGAGCCTTGCCGGAACTGCTGCAGGTGGAAGAATGAGCCCCAACGGTCATGGCCGCGCCCGGCACGCTCCCGACTCACATGCCTCTGATGGTGCCACGCTTGAGGAGCGACGACATTCTTGTCGTCGTGCGGAAGGTATGCCCATGAGCAGCGCTGCACCACGCTTCCGCCACCACCACAGGAATGTGGTGGCTCCTCAGCGCTTCCGCGCCACACCTAAGGAGCGACGACATTCTTGTCGTCGTGCGGAAGGACTGCCCATGAGCAGAACCCCCGGCGCACACTCATGCGCCACATGTCCGCCACCACCACAGGAACCGGAGCGCAGCCGAGATAGCCAGCCATAGGCTGCCCGGCGGGCGAGCGCAGCGAGGCAATGGGGTGGCTCCCTATTGCTTTCACGTGACCCTGCGTTCCACAGCCGCCCGCGCCTTCCGGCCCTCAATAACAAAAATAGCTTTTGTTATTTGTTTGAATTTATGTTGCAGGTTGGTCGATGGCATGCGTCTAATTGTGTTTCTAACATTTCCTCCGCATGCGTATTTCCAATTTCCCATATTTCCGCCTGATCCCCTGCGGGTGGTTGTCACTCGCCGCCCTGATGCTGCCGAACGCGGCATTTTCCCAAGCAGTCCAAGCCGTAGGCGCTCCATCATTTCTCATCAACGATGGCGGGATGAGACGCGTGTTCCATTTGGCGCTCGATGAAATTTCAGTCAACCGCAACGGCAAACGCGAGCCTGAAAAGATCAATGCCGCGAGTGTGACGGACTTGTTGCTTACGGTCCAAGCCGCCCGTGAACGTGAACTCACCACACAAGCACCCGGCGAGATCGAGTTGGTCACCTATGAGCAGGACGCGAAGCGCTCGATACAAACCCGCCGCGTCATCACCCGCCAGTTGTTGATTCAATACGAACCGGGAGTCGAAGCCAAGGATGTGGCGGCCGATCTTGGCCTGACGCTGGATGCGACGCCGGATTACGCACCGGGCATGGCCATTCTCGCGGCCGACACCTCGGAAGCTGCGCTCGACGCCATGCAGCGGCTGCGGGCGCATCCACAGGTGAGCAAGGCGGATCCCTTGCTGGCGCGCTGGCGCTCGAAGAAATCCATTCCCAACGATCCGCTCTTCAGTCAACAATGGCATCTGCGCAACACCGCCCAACTCGGCGGGGCTTTGGGGATCGATGCCAATGTCACCCCGGCCTGGGACACCGCCACCGGAAAGGGCGTCACCCTGTGCATCGTCGATGATGGCCTGCAATACACCCATCCGGACCTCTCGTCCGGCTACAACACCGTCATCGATTATGATTTCAACGGCGGTGACAAGGATCCCATGCCGTATATGGCCCCTGACCCGGATCCTGACACAGGCATTTACGAAAGCGACAACCACGGCACGGCCTGCGCCGGGGTGGCGGCGGCCCGCGGCAATAACAGCACCGGCGTCTGCGGGGCGGCTTACGAGGCCACCCTCACCGGGTTCCGTCTCATCGGCGCCCCGACAACCGACCTGCAGGAAGCGACTGCCATGGCCCAGAGTAACGACGTCATTCAAATCAAGAGCAACAGTTGGGGACCCTATGACAGCGGCGAGAGCGTCGAAGGCCCGGGTGAATTGACCAAGGCGGCCATGAAGGCAGGCGCCACCACCGGGCGCGGCGGGCGCGGCACCATCTACGTGTTTGCCGGAGGCAATGGCAACGGCTTCAATGACAACTCGAACTATGACGGCTTTGCCAACTCGATATACACCATTGGCGTGGGCGCGGTGAATGATTTCGGGTTCCAGACGTATTACAGCGAGCCCGGGGCGAACCTCCACATCTGTGCCCCCTCTAACGGCCGCAAGTTCAACCAAGGCATCGTCACCACCGATATCGCCGATAACAAGGAGGTTTATGGTTACAACACCCTCTCCAGCGGCACGGCGGATCTGGCCAACCACGACTACACCAAGACCTTCGGTGGCACCTCCTCCGCTTGTCCGCTGGTGGCTGGGGTGTGCGCCCTGATGCTGCAGGCCAATCCCACCCTCAGCTGGCGCGATGTGCAGGAAATCCTGATGCGCTCGGCCAGGCAGGTGCACCACGCCGATGGCGATTGGATCACCAATGGCGCAGGGTTTCATTTCAATCACAAATACGGCGCGGGCATGGTCGACGCCCAGGCCGCCGTCGCCCTGGCGCAAAACTGGGTCAATTTGGGACCGTTGGTCGAGACCGGGGAAATCCGCTTGACCGGCCCGCAGGTGGACATTCCCGATTGCCCCAGCCCCGGCCTCTTCCGCACCTTCAATGTGGCTAACGAAAATATGCGGGTTGAACAAGTCTCAGTGACCCTCAACATCTTTCACCTAAACCGCGGGGACCTCGAGATCACCCTCACCTCCCCAAGCGGCACCGTCAGCCGGCTGGCCGAACAACATCCGGATCCGGGGCACGACTACGCCTACTGGACCTTCAGCAGTGTCCATCACTGGGGCGAAACCGCAAAGGGCAACTGGACCCTCAACATCCGCGACCGCGTCACGGGCATAATCGGCAACATTACCACGGCTTGGCTCAATGTTTACGGCTCCACGGTGGCTGGGACACGGGTGGTGCCCGGCGCCGTCACCTTGCCCGGCGCCGTCACCTTGCCCGGCGCCGTCACCTTGGTTTCCGAATCGAACACACCGGCGAACCAAGCCGCCGATCCCGGCGAGAAAGTGACCTACAACATCGCCTTGAAAAACATCGGTGGCGCCGACAGCGGCACCCTCACCGCCACCTTGTTGAATATCGGTGGGGTGACCGGCGCGAGCGCAGCCCAAAACTTTGGCGTCCTCACCAAGAATGGCGCCGTCGTGACCCGTCCCTTCAGTTTCACCGCCGGAGGTGCCAGCGGCGCCTCCTCCAAGCTCGTGTTGCGGCTCGAGGTCGGCGGCACCATCATCGGCTATGTCACCACCCAGCTTCCCCTCGGCGCGAAATCCGTCAGCACGCCCACCGGGGCCCCCATCACCCTCAATGTCACCGCCAGCCCCTATCCCGCCCTCATGCCGGTTTCCGGACTTGCCGGCAGGGTGCATAACGCCCGGGTGAAGATCAACAATCTCAGCTACGGCTCCAGACAGTACATGCACATGTATTTGGGAGGGCCGGCCAATGTCAATGTGGCGCTGTTCACGGACGCCACCACCGACGCCGTGACTAACAAAAAGTTCACCTTCGAGGACAACGCGCCGACGTTTTTCTACAGGGCGGGTAGCACGGTCGATGGCAACTACCGGTCATGGGATTATGATTATTTCACCACCGGGATATACAGCGGCTTCACCAATGAACCCGCCACGGATGAACACGGCTTCACCCTCGGCGAATTCAACGGACTCAACCCTAACGGCAACTGGCGACTCTATGTCGAAAACACCGCCGCCACCGGCACCGGCTCGCTCCCGAGTTGGAATGTGGAGTTGACATCGGTTAGTTCGACCGACAACACCTATCTGACAAATCCCTCCATCTCCGTCAATGAAGCGGATGGCAGCGTCACGGTTTCGGTGACGCGCACCGGCGGCGGGGGTGACACCGCCACGGTCCAATACGCCACCTCGGGGGAAACCGCCACCGCCGGCGTCGATTACACCGAGGTGTCCGGCACCCTGACGTTTGCGCCGGGCGAAACGACCAAGGAGTTCACCATTCCCATCACCAATGACTCGGTCAATGAGCCCGACGAAACCATTCTGGTCACCCTCTCAGACCCGACCGGCAACACGACCCTGGGTGTCAACTCCACCGGCACGGTGACCCTCATCAACCGGGAAATTCCCATATTCTATCTGACAAATCCATACCTGTCGGTCAGTGAAGATGCGGGCAGCGCCACGGTGACGGTGATGCGCTCCGGCAGCGCGGATGGCGCCGCCACGGTCCACTACGCCACCGCGGCGGAAACCGCCACCGCGGGTGTGGATTACACTGACGTGTCCGGCACCCTGACGTTTGCGCCCGGCGAAACCACCAAGGATTTCAGCATTCCCATCACCGATGACGCAATCAACGAGCCCGACGAAACCCTCCAAGTCACCCTCTCAGCCCCCACCGGCAACACCACCCTGGGACCCGACCCCATCGGCACGGTTTGCATCATCAACCGGTTGATCTCTCTCACACCACTGCAAACCTGGCGCCAAACCTACTTCGGCAGCACTGACAACAGCGGCGCCGGCGCGGACCTCAATGACCCCGACAAAGATGGCATCGTCAATCTGTTGGAATTCGCCTTCGGCCTCAACCCGACTCTCAACAGCGACGGCCAACTGCCGCAGGGACGACAAAACGGCGGCAACTTCGTCATGGAATTCAGCGAGCCCGCCGGCGTCAGCGGCATCCTCTATGGTGCGGAGTGGAGCCCCTCCCTGCTGCCCGATAGCTGGACCACCATCCCGGATGCACCCGTCGGCCGCCTGCACTCGTTCAGCATGCCTAACAGCATCCAGCCGGGCTTGTTCATGCGCTTGAAGGTGACCCGCCAGTAGGCTTCCACGTAGGCGCATTCGTTAGAATGCGGGTGCCGCCGCACGGTGAGCTCGCGCCGCCCCGCCCGCGTTGTCACCAACGCGCCTACGAAGAAATCGGGCGGTCCGTGGGCCTCCACCTGTTTGTGAGATTGCCAGACGGGC
>CAIKDP010000124.1 GCA_903826205.1 Akkermansiaceae bacterium | reverse complement strand
CATGGATGGGCTCCAGACAGTCGTACGGGCGAGTGCCCCGCGGCAAGCCATGCTTCAGGGGATGATGCCGAACGGCCGGTTGACCGAACCCAACTCTGTCCAAGTCGCTTTTATCTTGACCAATTGCTAAATTGACTTACAAATAAGCCATGAGCGCCGCTCCCCAGACGATACCACGCCATTTGAAAGCGGTCGCACTGCGTAACATGCGGGGATTCCCGGCCATTGCGATCACCGGCCCGCGACAATCGGGGAAGACGACCTTGGCCCGTGAACTCGGCGGGCATCGCCCTTACGCCAGCTTGGAAAATCCGGACGTCCGCCGTTTTGCAGACGAAGATCCCCGTGGCTTCCTATCCCAATTCCCGGATGGCGCGGTGCTCGATGAAATCCAGCGCTGCCCGCCGCTGTTTTCCTATTTGCAGGGCATCCTGGACTCTGACCGCCGCATGGGACGCTTCATTCTGACCGGCTCGCAGCAGTTCGGCATGATCGAGGCCATCACCCAATCGCTGGCGGGACGCGTTTCATTGCTCAGCCTATGGCCATTTTCGCTGTCGGAACTTCAGGACGCGAACCGCGCCCCGGTCTCGCTCGACACCCTGCTCCACGCCGGCCTCTTCCCGCCGATCCACGACCGCCCGGTGGACCCGGACGCATGGCTCCAGAGCTACGTCGCCACCTACTTGGAGCGCGATGTCCGCATGTCGATCAATGTCAAGGACCTGGCCACCTTCCAGCGCTTCCTCCAGTTGTGTGCCGGCCGCATCGGCCAACTGGTAAACCTTTCCTCGCTCGCCTCGGACACTGGCATCAGCCGCGCCACCGCCGAGGCATGGTTGTCTGTTCTCCAGGCCGGCTTCCTTGTTTTCCTTGCCCGTCCACACTTCACCAATGTTTCGAAACGCCTCATCAAGGCTCCCAAAATCTACTTCACTGACCCTGGCCTTGCCGCCTGGCTCATCGGCATCCGCAGCGTCGAGCACCTGCGCACCCATCCGCTGCGCGGAGCCATCTTCGAGAATTGGCTGATGACCGAACTCGCAAAACAGACCGCTCATGCCGGTCGAGTGCCCTCCGTCGGATTCCTCCGCGACAAGGAGGGTCATGAAATCGACGCCATCGTCGAGAGCGGCAACATCCTTCACGCCATCGAGGCGAAATCCGGTCAAACGATTCCATCCGATGCTTTCAAAGGCCTCGACTTCTGGCGTCCGAAACTCCTGCCCGGCAAAACCTCCCGCTCCTGGCTGGTCTATGGCGGCGACACGGCCCAACACCGCGAAACCGTCACCGTCCTCCCGTGGCTAGGCCTCACCCCACTCCTCAAAGAACTCTGACATATGCTCTCGTGACTTATTCAAGCAACCTCAGCGCCGGCTTGCCGTCGGCCATGGTTAGACCCAGGCGGTCGCGCAAATAGCCTTCCATCGCTTTTCTAACCTTGAGTTTCAGCACGCCGCTGCGCATGGCGTAATCGCGCTCCACGGCCTTGCGTTGTTCATCGCTCAGTCCCCGATGTGGCCGCACCTGGAGCGTCACCCACCATCGACTACATCGGCAGCGAACTCGCCGCCACCCCCGAGCCCGAGCGACCGTCCAAGGTCATCATCGCCATCCTCACCGACGGCGAGGAAAATTCGTCCCGCAAGTTTTCCATGGCCGACATCAACCAGCGCATCACCCATCAGACCGAGGCATACCAATGGGAGTTTCTGTTCCTCGGTGCCAACCAGGACGCCATCGCCACCGCCGCCCACATGGGCATCCAGGCACACAACTCCGCCACCTTCATCGCCGATGACGACGACATCAAAGCCGGCAGCCTCGCCTTTGCGTGCAAAGTATCCGCCAAACGCCGCGAAGCCGCCCAGTGTGACCTCGCCGTCGCCGAAGCCGCCTACGCCAATGAATCCATGGGCGAATCCCTCAAAAAATCCCGCAAGAAATAGCCATGAACTTCAATCCCCTGCGAAACGGTTGGTTTTTCCCGGTCCATGAAACGCCCATCCATGCGACCGTCACCCGCAATGGTGCCAAGATGGATGTGATCGTGCCCCACAAGAAGGCGCTCGTTGCCGCCGACTCCGGCGAGATCGTGGGCGTCGTCGGCGACGGGTACAATCCTCAACGCACTGGTGCATCGCGACTATGCTGTCGGCGCGCCGGTGCAAATCCGCGTTTATGAAAACCGCCTGAAAATCTGGAACCCGGCTGTCCTGCCGGAAGGCTGGACCTTGGAACACCTGTTGGCGGATCATGCCTCCAGCCCCTACAACCCGTTCCTGGCCAATGCCTTCTTCCGCGCCGGCGAAATCGAGACTTGGGGCCGCGGCATCCAGCGCATCTTTGAAGCCTGCCGCGAAGCGGGCGTTCCCGAGCCGATCATCGACTACAAGCCCAATGACCTCTGGATCGAGTTCCCCTTTGCTCCAGCGTATCTGGACATCATCCGAGAGAAAACGTCGGGGAAAACGTCGGGGAAAACGTCGGGGAAAACGTCGGGGAAAACGTCGGGGAAAACTACCCAGAAGACTACCCAGAAGACTACCCAGAAAATCATTGGAATTCTGCGCGAGCACCCTGCCATTAGCCGGAGGGAACTCGCCACCCTGCTCGGAGACATCACCGAAAACGGAGTGAAATATCATCTGGAAAAACTCAAAACCAGCGGCCTCATCCGTCGTATCGGCCCGGATCGTGGCGGCCATTGGCAGGTGACGAGCTCAACATCTACGAAGGAATGATGGCAGAGCTTATCTATGTTCTTACGCCCGCCGCCCGTACTTCTTGACCTTGAAATTTCCCGACCATACGATTCGTCGTGCCAAGCCATTCCACTCCGCCGCTTTCTGACCAGCCAATTCCCCGCACCGTCTCCGCTGCGGCCCGTAGGCGGCTTGCCGGCCTGCCGCCTGGCTCCTCGGCGTTCGCAACGCCAGCCACGAGACCCCACTTTCTGATGTTACTCGCCATGTGCATTCTGTTAGCCCCGGCGGCACAGTCTGAGCCCGCCAAGCGCATCGAGGTCTATGCGCACCGCGGCGCTCGTGCGTTTGCGCCTGAAAACACCATGGCGGGTTACAAGACGGCTTTGCGCATCGGCGCGGACTACATCGACATGGATGTGGTCCTCACCAAAGAGCACGAGGTTCTGCTTTCCCACGACCTGGTTCTCAATCCGGATATAACTCGCGACGACCAGGCGCAGTTTCTGGCTCCAAGCCGGGAGGCGATGATGAAGCTGCCACAGGCGCAGCGCGACGCGTACGACCGGAAGTATGCTGTTATGGGTCTCACTCTCAGGGAACTCCAGGGTTACGACGTCGGCCGGCTGCGCCCGGGAAGCGCCTACTCACGATTCTTCCCGGACCAGGTTCCTGCGGATGGGATCCGGATGCCCACCTTGCGCGACGTCGTGCGCTTCGCGGAGAAGGAGACGCGGAAGCGGATCCGCTACCAAATCGAAATCAAAACCGACCCCGCCCACCCTGATTACAGTCCGCCTCCCGAGGCTTTCGCTGCGGCCGTCTACAAGGTGCTCAGGGACGAGGGGATCATCGATCGAGTCGAGGTCCATGCCTTTGATTTCAGATGCCTCTACGAACTCCAGAGGCTCGACCGTCGCATCAGGACCGCCTATCTCACCTCACGCGACAACGAACAGGGGGGAGAGGAAAGTTTCCTCAGTCCGGATCCGAAGGTCGCCGGGCAGTGGACAGGGGGGAAGCTGTTACAGGATTACGGCGGCTCCCTTCCTGCAATGGTCAAGGCCATGGGCGGGTACGCCTGGGATCCGGAAGACGCCGAACTCACCAAGGAGGCCCTGGACGAGGCTCACCGTCTGGGGCTCAAGGTCGTTGTGTGGAGTTGGCCCGAAAAGCTGGGAAGCGCCTTCGATGCGGAGTTGGTCGCAAAGATGATCGCTTGGGGAGTGGACGGCATCATTACGGACGATCCCGGCCGGCTCATTTCCATGCTCGCCGCCCGCGGATTGCCCGTGCCCGGCCGCTACTAAGGCGCAAGTATATAGCCACCTCCTTGAGCCTTTTCATGAAGTCGTCTTCGAGGCGCCTGATGTCGGTCCCGATGGTTCGCTCTCATTTGTTGGATGAATGGCCCGAGTCCCCCGCGGGATCGCCCTCGAACACCGGCTGCGCTATTGGGCTGATGCTTGGAAGCATTTGTTTGTTAGATAGGCGCGGGCTTCACCGACCAGAAACAAGGAGCCGGCAACAAGCACGGGAACGCCGGTGGCAAGCGCGGCGGCAAAAGCGGCGGGGAAGGCGTCGAACACCTGGTGCGGCGGAGCCCCCGGTGGCAAGGCGGCGGCCAGTTCCGCACAGGCGACGGCCCGCGGGGTGGCGACGGGACAGAAGAAAATGTGGGACGCCAGGGGGGCCAGCGGCTTGAGGATCCCTGCGATGTCCTTGGACGCCACGGCGCTGAAAACCAAGGCGGTCTTGCGACCGGGAAAGACACTCTGCCAGGTGGCGGCTAACACATCCGCGGCATGCGGGTTGTGTGCCCCATCCAGGACCACGGGTTGGGTTGCGCCGGCCACGGCCGCCGCCGGGAAAACTTCAAACCGTCCCGGCCAGCGCAGGTGGCTCAGACCGTATTGGATGCCATCGAAGGTGAGCGGCACACCCGCGTGGTGGAGGGCGGCGACGGCCAGCGCGGCATTCCCTTTTTGATGCGGTCCGGGCAGGGCGATGGCGTAACCTAACAATGGGTCCGCGATGAATTCGAGCGGTGCGCGGGTTTGATTGGCGGCTTGCTCCAAGACCTGTCTAACGGAATCCGGCTGGGGGGCACAGACGGCAGGCACGCCGGGGAGGAAAATGCCGGCCTTTTCGCCGGCGATTTGTTCCAGGCTCTCGCCTAACCATTCGGCGTGGTCGAGGCCGATGGGGGTGACGACGCAGACATCCGCGGGCACGGCAGTGGTGGCATCGAGACGGCCGCCCATGCCGGTTTCCAGCAGGATGAGTTCGCAGTTGCATTGGCCGAACCAGCGCAGTGCCAAAGCCAACGAAATTTCAAAAAATGTCGGGTGCGGGTCGAGGCGTTCGCAAAGGGCGCGCAGTTCGGTTAGACCGGCGGCGCAATCCGCCTCAGGGATGTCCTGGCCGGAGACCTTGATGCGTTCGCGGAAGTCGATGAGGTGCGGCGAGGTGAAGAGCCCGCAGCGTTGGCCGCAGGCGCGGGCAATGGCGTCCATCATCGCGCAGGTGCTGCCCTTGCCATTGGTGCCGGCAACATGAATGACCGTCACGCCCGGCTTGGGATAGGCGAAAAATTCCTTGAGCAGTTGGCGCGTCCCGTCCAGCCCGAGCTTGATGCCAAACATCTGGGTGGAGAATAGCCAGGCGATGGCTTCGGGGTAATTCATGGTGGAAAATCAACTGCAGCCCTGGCTGGTGCCACACTGGGTGCAGCAGCCGCAGGCGCCGGCGCGGACGACCTTGTCCGAGCCGCAGTTGGAGCAGGTGATGCCCATGAAGGCGCTGCCGAGCGCGGTCTTGACGCGGCTGGCCGCGGTGGCAACTGACGCCACGGGGACATCATCGCCAGTGCGGCTCAATTCGCGGACCGGACGGTTGACGGCGGCTTTTTCCATCTCGGTGATTTCCGGCATGGGCAGGTCTTCCTGATAGGATTCCGGCGAGGTGGCTTCGCGATAACCCTTGATGAACTGGCAACCCATCCAGCGGAAGACATAGTCGGTGATGCTGAAGGCAGTGCGGATGTCCGGGTTTTTGGTGAACCCGCTGGGCTCAAACCGTTGATAGGCGAATTTCTTCACCATTTGTTCCAACGGCACGCCGTATTGCAGGGAGATGGAGGTAAGCGTGGCCACGGTGTCCATGAGGCCGCCGATGGTGCTGCCTTCCTTGGACATTTGCACAAACAACTCGCCGGGTTGGCCGTCCGCGTAAAGTCCCACTGTGATGTAGCCTTCGTGACCCGCGATCTCGAACTTGTGCGTTAGAGACATGCGCGTGTCGGGCATTTTCCGGCGGTGCGGGCTGTCGAGCTGCAAGCGCAGGTTGGCATTTTCGGCGGTGAGTTCGGCGATGCGTTTGCCGAATTCCAACATTTCCGGGACAGCCGGCGCGTCGCCGCCCATGTCCTTGGTTTGGCGGGTGTTGAGCGGGGCGCTGCGTTTCGAGCCATCGCGATAGATGGCGACGGCTTTAAGGCCGAGCTGCCAGGCCTCGATGTAGGTTTGCATGACATCCTCGACGGTGGCGTTTTCGGGGAGGTTGACGGTTTTGGAGATGGCGCCGCTGAGGAACGGCTGGGCGGCGGCCATCATGCGGATGTGGCCGCGGTAGTGCAGGCTGCGGGTGCCCAGATGCGCCTTGAAGGCACAATCAAACACCGGCAGATGTGCGTCCCGGAGGCCACTGCCCACAGGTTGGCCGGTCTGTTCGTCCACCACGTTTTCAATCGTGTCATAGCGCGCGATATGGGCGAGGATGGCGGTGATCTCCGGCTCGCTGTAGCCGAGGTTGCGCAGCGACGGCTCCACGGTTTGGTTGACGATCTTGAGCATGCCGCCACCGGCGAGCAGCTTGTATTTGACCAAGGCGATTTCGGGTTCGATGCCGGTGGTGTCGCAATCCATCAGGAAGCCGATGGTGCCGGTGGGGGCGAGCACGGTGACCTGGGCATTGCGGTAGCCGTGCTTGCGGCCAAGCTCGAGGGCGCGGTGCCATTCCTTGCGGGCGGCTTGTTTGATAGGAGCGGAGCGGGGTTCGTCCGGAATCTGCCCGATGGCAGCCTCATGCTTGTGGATGACCGCAAGCATCGCCGCCTCGTTGGAGTCCATCGGCGGCTCGCTCACGCTATAACAGCGGCTGTCGTGATAGCCCTTGAACGGGCCTAACACAGCAGCCATTTCCGCGCTGCAGGCATAGGCGTGACCGGTCATCACGGCGGTGATGGCGCCGGCCAGGGCGCGGCCTTCCTCGCTGTCGTAGCCGAGGCCGTAGCTCATGATGAGCGCGCCGAGGTTGGCATAGCCGAGGCCGAGGGTGCGGAAAATGTGCGAGTTTTCGGTGATCGACCTGATCGGATAGGAGGCGTTGTCGACGAGAATCTCCTGGGCGGTGATGAAGATGCGCACGGCGGCGCGGAAGCGTTCGATATCAAACGAGCCATCGCCTTGCTTGAAGCGCATCAGGTTGAGCGACGACAGATTGCAGGCGGTGTCGTCGAGGAACAGATACTCGGAACAGGGGTTGGTGGAGTTCTGGCGGCCGGTGCCCTTACAGGTGTGCCACTCGTGGATGGTGGTGTCGAATTGCATGCCCGGGTCGCCGCAGACATGGGTGCCTTCCGCGATTTTGTGCAACAATTCGCGGGCGTTCTTTTTCTCACAGGGATCGCCATCGCTGACGCGCTTGGTCCACCAGTCGCGGCCCTCGACGGCGGCCTGCATGAATTCATCGCTGGCCCGCACGGAAAGGTTTTCGTTTTGATACATGACGGAGCCGTAGGCATCGCCGTTGTAGCTGCCATCATAGCCTTGCTCGATGAGAGCCCAGGCCTTTTTCTCTTCGAGGGTTTTGGCCTCGATGAATTCCTCGATGTCCGGGTGCCAATCCTTGAGGGTGTTCATCTTGGCGGCGCGGCGGGTCTTGCCGCCGGATTTCACCACGTTGGCCACTTGGTCATAGACGCGCAGGAACGACAGCGGGCCGGACGGGCGACCGCCTCCGGAAAGTTTTTCACGGGTTGAGCGCAAGGTGGATAGATCCGAACCGGTGCCCGATCCGTATTTGAACAACAGCGCCTCGGACGCCGCCAGCCGCATGATGTCCTCCATGGTATCCCCCACGCCTTGAATGAAACAGGCGCTGGCTTGCGGGTATTGGTATTGGGTGGGCGCACGCATCGCCTTGCCCGCCTTGCGGTCAAAATACCAGGTGCCTTCCCCGGAATTTTTGCCGGTGCCATATTGGTGATAGAGGCCGACGTTGAACCACACGGGGGAATTGAAGGCCCCGTGTTGGTTGAGGCACAACCAGGTCAGGTCGCCGTAAAACGCCGCCGCGCTTTCCTTGTCGGCGAAGTAACCGTCGGCAATCCCCCAATCCGTGATGGTGCGCGTCACGCGATGGATGAGTTGGCGCACCGAACTTTCCCGCCCGCCGGCCTTTGGGTCCGTGCCGCGCGCCAGGTCACCGTAAAAATATTTCGACACCGCAATCTTGGTGGCCAGCTCGCTCCAATTCTTGGGCACTTCGACGTTTTCCTGGCGGAAGATAGATTTGTTAGAACTGTCGGTGATTTCCGCAGTGCGGAATTCCCATTCCACATCTTCGAACGGATCGACCTCAGGGGTGCTGAACTGGGCTTCAAATAACAGGCCGCATGCGGCTTCAGGGGCGGGTGTGGACATACGACGGGAGGGGAAATCAAGGGTTGGTGGTGGCGGAGTCATGGCAAAATGGCGGTGAAGGTGGACTGGTGGGGCTAGGTCTTGGGTTTGAAGTTTGAAAAATCGAGGGGGTTACTAGATGTGGTATTTGGCTTGCTCATCATGCCACTAGGGCTAGTTTTGGCCAAGAAAAAAATGCCAAGTTTCCTGCAACTCCCACGGCTCTAGGCGAGCAATTTCATGGGGGCGTGGAGTGCTTGAAACTCCAAGGAAAGCGGCGAGTTGAGTTTAAAAAATCCCTTTGCCGAACTTGCTTGGCGGCGATTTCTAACATTGCTAGCGGGACCGGGCGGGCCGCAAGCCAAGCCACTGGCCGAATAGGGTCACGCCGCGGGTTATCCCGGGGTCCGGAATGGCAGCGGCTCGCAGAGGGCGAGGAGGTTGGCAGGTGGGGTGGCGCTGGGGATTTCGCAACCGGCGTTGACCATGAAGGGATTGCCGGCCTGCTGGTAACAATCCAGCACGGCGGCGCGGATGGCCGCAGGAGTGGAATGCAGCACGGCGGCTACCGGATCAAGGTTGCCGGCAATAACGGTCGCGGGTCCCAGCGCGGCACGCACGCGGCGCAAGTCCACCATGTGATCAACGTCGAGGATATCGACACCGAGAGTGGAGATGCCGGGTAACAGGCGGGTGATGTTGCCGCAGATGTGGAGGCGCACTTTGGCGCCCATCTGTTGGAGTCCGCGTACCAAGCGCTGTTCACGCGGCAGGACCAGGCGTTCGTAGAGATCGGGTGATATCTGGCTGGCTGCGGCATCACCAATCCCGATGGTATCCGCCCCAGCCGCCACCTGCGCCTGTGCGAAGTCCAGCGCCACATCCACGCACAGGTCCATCAACTCGCCGATGTAGCCCGCGTCATCCATCAGATCCATGAAAAAATTGTCCAACCGGCGCAGGTCGGCGGCTTCGGCAGCCGGTCCCTCGACCCATCCCATGACCGAATACTCGTCGCCGGTGAGTTTTTTGTAACGTTTGACCGCCTCGATGCGGTCGCGCATGCGTTCGGCTTCCAACGGGTTGGGCCGCGGCAGTTTGCCGATGTCCGGATCATCCTCCAACGGCGGTTTCAGACAATGGGGCACCATGTCGCGCTCATAGATGATGGTCGCGCCAAACCCCTGGGTTTCGCGGTACGGGTCGGAGATGGTGCTCACTTGGTCGAGGCCAAAGTCACGGGCACAAGCGAGATTGGCATCGACCAGCACGCGGTAGTCCGAGGCAAATGCGCCATAGTAGCTACCGATGTGTTCAGCAGCGAATTGCATGAGAATCGGGACGCGCGCCAGATGGTCGGTGGGGCGTCCATCAAGGGTGGCGAGGTAGCGCTCAAAGCCGGTCATGGTGATGCCTTGATACGTGCCGCATGCAACGGGTATTTCGTCCATGAGAAGGCAGGTTGCTGCGCCTCATCTGGAACACCCCTTTGAAGGCACAATCGCCCAGCGGACACTTGATAGGTGTTCCCCATTGCCAGCGGATGCTCAAGGGGCCAAGGCGACCTCGATGCCGCCCGCCATCTCGGCAGCGCTGCGCTCGCCCAGATCCCGGCCGTTCACGCGCAAGCGGTAGCGCTTCCCCACTTCGGCGTTGCAGAGGACGACGCGCGCCGGGCGCGTCCACGGAAAGGGACTGTTCATGGTCAGACTGACCTGGCCGGCCGTCACTTGGCAATCGGTGAGGTTGATGCCGTTGACGCCGACGCCCCGGGCGGCCTTCACATCGACGACGGCGTCGCCCAGATAGTCGTGCTCGATTTCGATGCCCGCCATGCCGCTGCCCGTGCCGGTGTGGAAGCTCGACTCGCCGGCGCGCCCCCCATAGCCAGTGTGCGCCCAATTCTCTGCCGGGGCCACCGGGAACGACGCCCGCAACGCGGCCACACCGCGCAGCAGGTATTCCGCTTTACCCGTGGCGCGATGGTAATCCAGAAGCACGTTGCCGATCTGGCTGTGCCGCCAATCGGACCACTCGGCGTCGGAGTTCTGGGTGGTGGTACCGCCTAACAACATCGTCCGGCAACTGAGTCCGTCGATGGCCGGGTTCGTCCAGCACTGTTGGAACAAGAGCAGGTAATCGAGCACAGCCTCTCCTTGAGCCAGGTACTTTGGCTCGCCGGTGATGCGCCAGGCGTCCAGATACGCTTGTGGGGCCTGGCTCATGGCCAGGTTATTGGCCGGCCACTGTTGGGTCCGCTCGTCGAAGCTGATTGAACGCGGACTGCAACTCCAGAAGGTCTCGAAATCGTACCACTGCCGCAACGGGATCACTTCCTTGTCGAGAAACTCCAATCCCCGCCGCGCCGCCGCGAGGTATTTGGCCTGTGGGTCATGGCTGTAAAGTTTGAGGAGAAAAAGCACCACCGGCGCAGTCTCCGCCTTGACCTG
Organism: Akkermansiaceae bacterium; assembly: GCA_903826205.1. Classification (GTDB taxonomy): domain Bacteria; phylum Verrucomicrobiota; class Verrucomicrobiia; order Verrucomicrobiales; family Akkermansiaceae; genus Luteolibacter. Next base: position 30,614 of record CAIKDP010000124.1, on the reverse strand, counting down.
CTTGGATTTTTCCACATCGACCGCTCCGTCGTCGTTCAGCCGCGTGGGCAACATGCCGTCGGAGGTTTGGCGGGACACGAAGAAATCGGCCAATTTTCGCGCCCGCTCCAGCACGCCGTCGGCACCCGGCAACTTCGCGTCGCGCCAGCGCAACATCCAGTAACCGGCCCACGCCATGTCGTAGCCCAGAAAGCCCTCCTTGACCCCGTTGAGACAGCCGTCGCCCGCGGCCCATGTCACGCTGCCGTCATTGTTAGGCAGGGCGATGCATTTGAAGGCACCGTCATGGTCCGGCGACCCGAGGGTGAACTTCAAGGTTTCACCCGCCAGATCGAGCAACGACGGGTTGCCTGTCCGGCGCGCGTAGAGAGCCATGCCATAACTCGTGCGCAGGCCTTGGAACCAAGCCGTGGTGTAAATGGCGTCGCGGTTGTTCATGCGGTGAAGGCGCACGGCGCCACCCTGTCCGCCGCCGGGCAGCGGGACGCGCAGCCAGCGTGCCACGGATTGTTTGTCCCACACCTCGGGGCGCCAGGCGTCCCAGAGTCCGAGGGGTGTGGGGCCGAAGGAGGGATCGGTGCTGGCTTGTTGGAGCGCGGCTTCGGCCTGCGCGGGGGCACCAAACCGGTCCCAGTGGAACCGCACGATCTGGCGATAGGCCTGCTGCGGATCGGCTCTCCCTGTTAGAAAGATATAATAACGGTTTTCGAGCGGGCCTTCAACCGACCAGGTGCGTCCCGGGTTCTCGGCAAACACCGAGTGGCGGACGGGCTTCGCCGGAATGAATCCCACCCCCAGAAACGGTCCGGCCGGCACGTCCAAGTCCAGCGCGTGATTGCAGCGTTTGAGCAACTCCGCGGTGAGCCCGTCCAAATCTGGCACCAGTGCCAAGGCGGTGCGGCCCGCCTGCACCAGCACCACCGGCGCCTTGTACTGGGCGTCCGGGATAAACCCGCCGACCGACGGCGCATACGACCAATCGGGTTGCTCGGGGAACCGGAGCCGATCGGCAAAGGCGTGGAGCAAAATGGCGGACTCCGGCTCGAGCCGCGTTATCACGCGCAGCCAATCGCCGCCGTCGGCCACGCTCACGGTACGGATCACGCGGTGCTTGCCCACGGCGAAATGTTCGACGAGGGCGCCGTTGACCACCTCCGCGCGTTCGGCCTTGCCCGGGAGGGCGTTGCCATCCGGACCGATCAGCGAGATGGGACCTACGCTGCGGCCGGCGGCAACGGCTGCCGGAATCCAGCGCTCATCCACCCGGACGGAATAACGCTCCTCCAGTTGGCCGCCGGCAATCGTTGCCTCGACCCGGACGCGGGCCCCCTCGATCCGCGCGGGACCGTCCTCCACCGCGGCTTGAGCGCCTGCCAGCGTGGCGGACATGGCTGTCACAAGACAGAGGTGCGGCGAAAAGCAAAATGGCTTCGTTGGATTCATCCTATTCGGTTAGTTTTTCGGTTTGGGTTGAGCAACGGTAACCTTCTCGATCGTTTCGGGTGAGAAGCTGACTGTTAGACCGTGATTGCCTGGCGCGGGGGATGGTTGACACAAACTACGTGAGTCGGATGATCCATCTTTCCGTTTGACATCCAACGGCCACGCGCTTAATGGGATCGCTTGCAACCCATGGCGCGCTGTCCGCGACCACTGGAACCCCTGCGTTTTGCCTCATGAACACCCACCCAGTCACTCCTCCCTCGCCGACCACGGAATCCCCCAGCCGCAGCCTGTCGCGGCGCCATTTCATGCGCGGCATGGGTATCGGCGGCTTCTCGCTGCTGGCGGCACGCTGGCCGGCGATGGCCGGACCGTTCAGCCGTGAGGATTTTGATAGTCTGGTGCCAGCCGACAAGAAACTGCGCCCGGAGTGGCTCAAATCGTTGTTTGATCGCGGCGCGCCGGAAATCCTGCGTGGCGAGGAACTGCGCTTCATCGGCATGCCGGTGGGCGGCCTATGCACCGGCCAACTCTATCTGGGTGGCGACGGCAAGCTGTGGCTGTGGGACATTTTCAACCGCAAGAACGCAACCGGTGACCGCAATTACGCCAATCCGCCCGTGCCGGCATCGCCCATCGAGCAGGGGTTTGGTCTAACCATCGACGGGGAGAAGCGCGCGCTCGACCGCAGCGGCTTCAGTGCGATCACGTTCCGCGGCGAGTATCCGGTGGGCAAGGTCGCCTACCGTGATCCCGCCGCTCCGGTGGAAGTCGACCTCGAGGCGTTTTCGCCGTTTGTTCCGCTCAACACGGCGGACTCCAGCCTGCCCGCCACCGTGCTGCGCTACACCGTGCGCAACACCTCGCAGAAAAAGTTGGAGCTGGAATTGTCTGGATTGTTAGAAAACGCGGTGTGCCAGGGGCGGCGGGACCGGCCCGGCGTGCGGCACATCAAGCGGGTGGCGGGTGAGGGTTTCACGTTTCTCGACTGCACGGTGGCCAAGCCGGAGGAAGTGGCGGACGGCACGCGCCCGGAAATTGTGTTTGAGGATTGGAGCAAGGACACCTATCAGGGGTGGACCGCCGAGGGCAGCGCCTTTGGCAACGGCCCGGTGAAAAAGTCCGCGATGCCACCCTATCAGGGCGACGTCGGCGGTGATACCGAGCGGGTCGTCAATTCCCATGCCACCGCGCCGGGTGCCGACGCCGCGGCCCGCGACACCGCAACCGGCAAGCTCACCAGCCGCAAGTTCAAGCTCGAGCGGCATTTTTTGCGGGTGTGGGTGGGCGGTGGCGATCATGCCGGGCGCACCTGCGTCAACCTGCTCGTCGATGGCCAGATGGTGCGCACCGCCACCGGCAAGCGCAACAACCAGCTGGCCCTGCAATCGCTCGACGTGCGGGACTGGGAAGGCAAGGAAGCGGTGTTGGAGATTGTGGATGCGCAACCGGGTGACTGGGGCCACATCGGTGTGGGCCGCATCTCCATGGCAGACCAACCCGCTCCGGCACCCGGCATGGAGGGCATGCCAGATCACGGGTCGATGGGGATTGCGTTGTTAGGCAAACCGGCGGATAGCTGTGCGGACGGCCTGACCGCCCCGCTGGTGGCGAAACTGACCGGCTCGATTGGCCGCAAGCTTTCGTTAGATCCGGGGACCTCGGCCACGGTGGAATTTGTGCTGACCTGGTATTTCCCGAACCTGCGCAAAAACGGCGTGCCCGACACCGGCCGCTGGTATGGCAGCCAGTTTGCCTCGGCACTGGAGGTGGCCACCTATGTGGCAAAGAACTTCAAGCGTCTATCAGAGCACACCAGGCTCTGGCTCGACACCTGGTATGACTCGACGCTGCCGTATTGGTTTCTCGACCGCACGCAGCTCAACACCTCGATTTTGGCGACCTCCACTTGTTATCGTTTCAAGTCCGGGCGGTTTTGGGCGTGGGAAGGCGTCGGCTGTTGCCATGGGACCTGCGGCCACGTGTGGCAATATGCGCAGGCGATGGGGCGCATGTTCCCGGATCTGGAACGGATCCTGCGCGAGCGGGTGGACTTCGGCCTCGCCCTGCAAGCCGACGGTGCGATCTTTTTCCGCGGCGAAAACAACAACATCCCGGCCATCGACGCCCAGGCCGGTTCGATCCTGCGGGCGCTGCGCGAACACCAGATGAGCGTGGACGATGCGTTTTTGAAGAAGAACTGGCCGGGCATCAAGCGCGCCACCCAGTGGTTGATCAACAAGGACGGCGACGGCGACGGACTGATTGTCAGCAACCAGCACAACACGCTCGACGCCGATTGGTTCGGCGCGGTGGCGTGGCTGAGCGGACTCTATCAGGCAGCGCTGCTGGCGGCCGCCGCCATGGCCGACGAGACGGGCGACGCGGAATTCGCCACCCAATGCCGGACGATCGCGGCCAAGGGCAAGACGACCATGGTGGGCGAATTGTTTGACGGCGACTACTTCATCAACAAGGTCGATCCGGCGCATGCCAACACGATCAACTCCGGCACCGGTTGCGAGATCGACCAGGTGATGGGGCAAAGCTGGGCGTTCCAAGTCGGCTTGCCGCGGGTGTTTCCGGAGAAGGAAACCAAGACCGCGTTGCAGTCGTTGTGGAAATACAACTTCAGTCCGGACGTCGGGCCATACCGCGCGCGCTACAAGGCCGGTCGTTGGTATGCGATGGCGGGCGAGGCGGGCCTGCTGATGTGCACGTTCCCGCGCAAGGATTGGGATTTCAAACAGGCCCAAGGCGGCGGCGACAACACCTTCGCCGGTTATTTCAACGAGTGCATGAACGGCTTCGAATACCAGGTGGCCGGCCACATGGTGTGGGAAGGCATGGTGCAGGAAGGCATGGCCATCACCCGTGCGGTGCACGACCGCTATCACGCGTCGCGGCGCAATCCGTGGAACGAGGTGGAATGCGGCGACCACTATGCGCGCTCGATGGCGAGCTACGGCGTCTATCTGGCGGCCTGCGGGTTTGAGAACCACGGACCTAACGGACACATCGGGTTTGCCCCGCGCCTCACACCTAACGACTTCCGCTGCGCCTTCACCGCACCCGAAGGTTGGGGGACCTTCAGCCAGCACGACGTGGCGGGCGGGCGCGACGCCCGCATCGAACTGCGCTGGGGGAAATTGCATCTCAAGAGCATCGCCCTGGAACTCGCCGCCGCAGGCAAGGCACCCACCCTAACAGTCGAGGCGGGCGGCAAAAAAATCGAGGTGAAACAGGAACTCACCGGCCGTCGTCTGGTCATCCGCCTGCCACAGGAGCTGGTCCTCAATGCTGGTGAAGGCCTTGACATTCGCATGAAGGGGTAGTCCGCACAGCCCCCTGTGCGGGTCCTCCACCCGCAATGACCCTATCACGCTTCCTCCCGCTGCCATTTTCGCAGCTCATTCACCAAAAATCCGCACAGGAACCTGTGCGGACTCCTACATGCTTCACCCAGTGGCCCGCCCGGCGCAATCTGCCGGGCGGGCCCTGTGCATCGTGATGGGCCAAGGGCGTATACGCTTATGGCTGGGCGGGGATATACAATTCCGAGCCTTTGGCCAAGACGGTGGTTTCGACCAAGTCGAGAGCATTCAGATCATTGAGATGGCGAACATTGGTGCCGTGCTTCGCTGCAAACTCGCCATAGGTGGTCGTGCCGGTCAGGGTCACCGAGCGGATGCCCGGCTTTGCAGGCGACGTGGATTGGGACGCGCCGGCTTTCGCGGCGGTGGCCGCAGCCACGGGCGCCTTGCCTGTCGGTGGTTTGGCACTCGTTACGGTCGGGCTTGCCGCCTTGGCTGCCGCCACCGTGAGGGAGGTGGACTTGTCTGCCTTGGGTGCCGCCACCGCAAGGGCGGCGGGCTTGTCCGTCTTGGGTGACGCTGGCTTTGAAGTTGCGGGGACCGCCGCCGCAGGCTTGTCGGACGCAGCCGCTTTACTGACAGTGGCAGGCTTATCGGGAGCCTTGGGTTTCTGCTCCTCGTGCAATCTGGCGTTTTCTTGCTCCAACTGGCGGATTTGGCGCTCCTGCTCGGCACACAGGGCGCGCAGGGTTTCAAGCTCGCTCTTCGCCCAGACCGGTGAGGATCCGAAGACCAGCGGGATGACAGCCAACAGCAGCGAGCGTTTCATGACGCGGGAGAATTTCAAAAAAATCCGCCGTCGTCAAATAAAATTAACTTTTGTTAACTATCAGGCGCGGCCGAGGTAGGAATTATCCTCGGTTTTGACGTTGATTTTCTCGCCGACATTGATGAAGAGGGGGACCTGGATGATGAGGCCGGTCTCCATGGTGGCGGGCTTGTAGACATTGTTGGCGGAGTCGCCCTTGACGCCCTCCGAAGACTCGGTGATGGTCATCACCATGGATGGGGGCAAGTCGATGGAGGCAACGATGGAATCGGCGAAGAGCACGGTGTAGAGCTGACCCTCGATGAGGTAGTTTTTCACTGGCTCGATGAGATCCTCATAAACCACGGTATCTTCGTAGCTATCGGGATTGAGGAAGTGATAGCCACTGCTGTCCTTGTAGGAATACTCATGGGGGATGCGCTCGAGGAGAACCCCTTCGAGCGAATCATTGGAGGTGAGACGAAGGTTGAAGACCTTCTTGGTGGCCACGCTCCGGATCGACATCTGGACGTAGGACGCCATCCGGGGAGGCGTTTTCAGTTCGTGATCGATGACGATGCAGACTTCGTTGTTGTGACGGACGGCGTGTCCTTTGCGGAGGTTGATGACGGGAGTGCTGGCCATGGTGCGTGGCAGGGGATACGGGGTGTGACGCAGACTGGCAAGCCCGGAATGCCGAATCCGCTCAAAAACCTCGGGGGTCACGGATTTTTCCGGATGGCATCCTCCAAGGCTTTGACGCGCTCGACGAGCTTCGGCAGGCGGCGGACCAGCACCCGCAGTTTCATATCCTCGCGGATGGGCGTGGCAGGCCTGCCGGAATAAGTGAGGTCGCCCGGAATGCTCGAGTTGACGCCGGTGCGGGCGGTGAGGATGGCGCGGTCGCCGACGGTGACATGGCCGACGATGCCGACCTGACCGGCGGCGGTGACGTAATCGCCGAGTTGGGCGCTGCCGGAGATGCCGGTGAGCGAGATGATGAGGCAGTGCTTGCCGATGACCACGTTGTGGGCGATTTGGACCAGGTTGTCGATCTTGGTGCCCTCGCCGATGAGGGTTTTGCCGAAGCGGGCGCGGTCAATGGTGGTGTTGGAGCCGATTTCCACGTCGTCGCCGATTTCGACAATGCCCACTTGGTCGATTTTCACATGCCGTCCCTCATGGAACGCATAGCCATAACCGTCCGAGCCAATGACACAACCGGGTTGGAGAAAAACGCGGTCGCCCAAAACGCAGCGCTCGCGGATGGTGACGTTGGCCATGATCCGGCAATGGCGGCCGATGACCACCTGCTCGCCGATCACGGCATTCGGGCCGATTTCACTGCCATCGCCGATGCGGGCGCCCGCCATGATGACGGCCCCCGCATGAACCCGCACGCTGGCCGGATCAAGGATGGCCGTCGGATCGACCACTGCCCGCGGATGTACGCCGGGGGTGGGCGTGCTGGCGGTGGCGGAAAAATGGCGGATCACTTCGGAGAAAGCCAGCGAGGGATTGTCCACTGCCACCAAGGCCGTGGATTCAGCCGCCCCCGTTTCGCCGCGGGCCACAATCACCGCGCTGGCCCTGGTTGATAGAAATTGCCCCCGGTATTTGTCGTTGCCGAGAAAACTGATATCCCCCGGGTTGGCTGTATCCAGCGAGGCGACACCAGTCATATCACAAACGAGGCCCTCCCGGACGATGTCACCATCGACCAAGCGGGCGAGTTCGGAAAGCGTGAGGGCGAATGCCAACGCAGGAGAAGTGGAAGAGGTTCAAGCCGCGCCACTCAAGGGTTGCCGCCTGTGGGAGCCGGGGCCGGAATCTCCGGGGCTGGATCGCCGGCCGCAGGCAGGGATCCCGCCGGGGCATCCTTGTTGAGATCCTTGAGAAGGCTGGCGGTGATGTCCGTCGCGTCCTTGGTGTACAGCAGGAAGGGCACTTGCGAGGTGCTCAGTCCGGACTTGTCGAACACGTAATCAAAGTTATCGGCTTTCGCGTGCTCTTCCACCAGTTTGCGGATTTCCTCGAGGATGCCTTTCATGCGTTGCAGCATCTTCTCGTTGAGCATCTGGTTGCGGCGTTGGAGGAACTCGCGGCGTTCGCGGTCCAGGGCGATGCCTTCCTGTTGCTGCATCTGCCAGTCTTTGAAGAGCGCCTGTTTTTTCGAATCGTTGATGGCGGGGTCATCGAGTTGCTTGCGCAGATTGCCAAGGGAAGTTTCGATGTCGCGGATTTTGGTCATGCGCTCGTTGTTGTCCTTCTGGATGCGTGCCCGCTCCAGATTGATTTGCTTTTGCGCATCATTGGTCCGGTAATATTGCTTGAAAAGCTCCTGCATGTCGACAGTCGCGATCTTGAGCTTGGCATCTTCAGCGGCGGCCCAGCAGGTGAGGGAGGCAGCCATGGCAACGGTGAGAAATCGACGAATCATACTCATAAGGTGGGGTGGGGTTGGTTCCGATCAGAAGGTTCGGCGGCGAATCTGCATCAAAATCCAGATCCCGTCAATGCCCAACGCAGATCATTTGCGGCTCACACGAGCGCGCCTACATGGGAGGGGCGGACGAACCTCAAGCCTTGGACATCGCCGCGAGGTGCGCGGGAGAGGTGCCACAGCATCCGCCGACAATGGAAATGCCGAGCGCGCGCAACGTGTGGGTCAGCGCCGCCATTTCCTCGGGTGTGGCATCGTAGCGAATCTCGCCGTTGATTTGATGCGGTGCGCCGGCATTGGGCTGCATGATGGTGGGTCGCCCGCCGGCAGCCGCGACAATTTCCTTGGCCAATTCGACGTAATCGGCGAGCGAAAGGTCGGTGCCGCAATTGGCGCCGACGATGGCAGCCCCCGCGTCAAAGGCGGCGGTGATGGCCTCGGCGACTTGAGTTCCCATCATGGTGCGGAATTGACCGGCGCTTTTTTGAAAAGCATAGGTGGCGATGACCGGCAAGTCGGTGACGGCGCGGGCGGCGCGAACGCCGACGCAAAGTTCACTGGGGTCGCTCATGGTTTCCACCAGAATGGCATCCGCCCCGCCTTCGACCAACGCGCTGATTTGCTCGCGGAAAATCGCCTCCAACTCCGCCGCCGTGGTGTCGCCCAGCGGTTCGAGGAAATCCCCGAACGGCCCGACGTCCCCGATCACCCAGCCGTCCGGCCCGACCACCTCGCCCGCCAGTTTGGCCGCGAGCCGGTTCCAATCCGCGGTCTTGGCGCCGAGCCCATGCCGCTCTAACATCGAGCGCGTGCCGCCGAAGGAATTGGTGGTGATCAAGCGGCAACCGGCATCGCGGTAGGCTTGATGCACGGACTTGATGGCGTCCGGCTGCTCGTCATTCCAGCGCATGCCACATTCGCCAATCTGCATGCCGCGTTGGATGAGTTGCGTGCCCATCGCGCCATCACAGGTGAGCGCGGAACACAGGCAGGCATCGGCAAGAGAGGGCTTGTTCATGGGAGGAATGGGGTGAGGGGGGCAGCAAAGAGCATTGCCGCCGCAGTGCCAAGTGAAAACCCCGCCCCAATTCATTTCCGCTATTGAGCTATGCTGCGGGTGTGCTTGAATGGCCGCGCCGGGCAGCCCCCGGGAACCACACACACGAACCATGGGAAGAGCCTTTGAATGCCGCCGCCGGGCCAAGGAATCGCGTTGGGCCACGATGTCCAAGGTGTTTCCCAAGCTGGCCAAGTCGATCACCCTCGCGGCGAAAAACGGCGGGCCCGATCCGGAAAGCAACGCGCCGTTGCGGGTGGCCATCAACAACGCCAAGGCCCAGAACCTTTCGCGCGATAACATCGAAGCCGCCATCAAGCGCGCCGCCGGCAAGGACGCCGCCGACATCATGGAAGTCAGCTACGAGGGCAAGGGGCCGCACGGTTCGTTGTTTTTCATCGAGTGCGCCACCGACAACTCCAACCGCTCGGTGACTAACATGAAAACCATTTTTAACAAGAACAACGGCCAACTCGTCAACTCCGGTTCGCTGGACTTCATGTTCTCGCGCAAAACAGTGATCGAATTTCCCGTGCCGCAGGGCGTCGACCTTGAGGCAATCGAACTCGAACTCATTGATGCCGGCCTTGAGGAAATGGAGGTGGATGATGGCATCGTCGCCGTGATCGGCGAATACAGCGCCTTTGCCAGCCTGTGCCAGGCGGTCGAACAATTGGGCATCCCCGCCCCCAAGGCCAGCCTCAAGCGTCTGCCCACCCAACCGATCGAACTGACCGAGGAACAAATGGAGGACGTCGAGAAAATCCTCGACCGCATTGAGGACGATGATGATGTGCAGGCGGTGTTCACCAACATCGCCTGACAAATCAAGGAGGGGCGATTTGCCTACGACTCTCTCCGCTTCCGAATCGCCCTCGATCCAAGGAGGGGCGCCTGACATATCATTCTTCCGGCTTGATCACACGCCCGTCACGGACGAGACTCATGCCATGAACCGCCCCGCCACGGCCTGTTTCCATCCCCTCCAATCGGTGCTGCCTTGGGGCTGGCTGTTAGCCTGCTGCCTGGCCGCACTTGGCCCGACCCCCGCGCAGGGCCAGGTAGCCAACTTGAAAAAGGTGGCGGAAATCCTCGAGCCCGCCAAACCCCCGGCCGCAGAAAAACCGGATGACGCCCGCACCCGCCTCAGCCAATGGCTGAAGGAGGCTCGCGACACGTTGGGGCGCGTGGAGGCCGCCGGCGCCGCCGCCGCCCTGCCGGAAGGCATCAGCACGGTGGAACTTGAAGAGCGCCGCCGTGACTTGGAGCAGATGATTCTCATCACCGCCCGCGCGCTCAAGGCCTCCAACGTGGTCGAAGATGCCCGCAAGGCCCTTGAAAACTCCCGCGCCGAGGATGCGGCATGGACCGGCTTCAAGAAAAAGCCCCCCTATTCGTTGCTGATGATTGACGATTTGCTCAACGAGCGGGATGCGATCAAATCCAACCTCTCGTCGTACGAATCCTCGTTATCCAATTACGAGCGCCTGTTAGCCGCCGCCATGACCGAATCCAAGGCCGCAGAGGATAGCGCAGGCAATGCGCTCGCCGCCGTCCAAGCAGCCGCCAACGGCAGCACCGAAGCGGCCAAGTGGCGCCTCGAGGCCGCCCGCGCCAAATCCCGCATGCTCGCCGTGCGTGCCAGCGCCGCGCAAAACATGTTAGACAGCCTCAAGGACCGCGTCGCCGCGGCCAAGATCGATCTCTCGTTGGTTGAACGCCAGGTCAAAATCGCCAAGGCCAACGCCCGCTTCGGCGACGAGGATCTGGCCCAGATCAGCAAAGTCTCAGCCGAACGCAAGCAGTCGATCCGCAAAGAGATCGACGCCGTGGCCAAGCGGCTCAAATCGGCCATCAGCGCCCGCAGCCAGGCCCAGGCCGCGGTTGCCGCGCTGACGGTGCCGCCGACCGGCGATCCGCCGGGCATGGAACTGGCGAAATACCGGCAGGAGGTGGCGGAGGGCCGCGTGGAAGCCACCCAGACGCTCATTGAAGCGCTGGAAAGCCTGCTGCACTTGGAAGACGTCGGGATCAAGGCCTATCAAGACCGCCAGACCCTCGTGGCCGCACCCGCACCGCAGCAGCGGGCCAAGGCGCTCGAATCCCTCGGGGTGCCGCGCGAGCGCCTCTGGGCATGGGAAAACGTGCTCGATGATGAGATAGCCAACAGCAGCGCCGAGTTGAGCAAGCTCGAGGCCCGCGCCACTTCGATCAGTTCCGAGGATCCCCGCTTCAGCCTGCTCAACGAACAACGGGCGACCACCAGCGAAAAACTCGCCATGCTCCAGCGCGTCTCACAAGCGGTCATGGCACAGCGCAAGCTGGTCAAGCGCTGGGTGCTGGAGCATACCCCGGACCCGGCCAAGGCAGGGATGTGGGACAAACTTTCCTCCCTCGGCACCGGCGTTTGGAACACGGTGAAAAAAATCTGGTCGTGGGAGGTGCTGAGTTTCGAGGACAAGTTGGTGGTCGATGGCCAGACGATCACCGGCAACATCCCCGTCACCCTCGGTCTGTTATTGCGGGCCGCGTTGTTTTTCCTCATCGGCTACTGGGTCGCCGCAAGGATCGCCAAGCGTCTGCAAACGAGCCTCGTCACACGCGGCCACATTGCCGACGCCCAGGCCCGCACGCTGCGCAATTGGGGGATGATCGTCTTTTCGGTGTTTCTTGTCATCGGCACCTTGTCGTTTCTGCGCATTCCGCTCACCGTGTTCGCGTTTTTCGGCGGCGCGCTTGCCATCGGCATCGGCTTCGGCACCCAGACCCTCATCAAGAACTTCATCAGCGGCATCATCGTGCTTGCCGAGCGCAAGGTGCGCGTGGGCGACATCGTGGACGTCGATGGCATTGCCGGCACCATCACCGAAATCAACACCCGCTCCTCGGTGGTGCGCGGTCCCGACGATGTGGAAACGATGATTCCCAACTCGGTGTTCCTGGAAAACCGGGTGACCAACTGGACGCTCACCAGTCCCAAGATGCGCCGCTCGCTGCGCGTGGGCGTCGCCTATGGCACCCCGCCCCACAAGCTCACCGATATTCTAACGGAAGTGGCCGGGCGCCACGGTCTGGTGTGCAAGGAACCGGCGCCGTTTGTGGTGTTGGATGACTTTGGCGACAGTGCGCTGATTTTCAGCCTGTATTTCTGGCTGGACCTCGGGGGCCCGGCCAACGCCATGATTGTCACCAGCGATTTGCGCCTGATGATAGAAAAACGCCTTGGCGAGGCGGGTATCAACCTGCCTTTCCCGCAGCGCGTCGTCCACCTCGCCAGCGGCCCGCCCCACGGCCAGCAAGGGGCGGGAACGCCGCCACCGTAGGAACGCAGCGTGGACGCCATGCGCGTCGATGCGAAGGGCAAGGTGACCGGAGCTTGACTATTCCCACTCGATGCTGGCGGGGGGCTTGGTGGAGACGTCGTAGAGGACGCGGTTGATGCCCTTGACCTCGTTGAGGATGCGGTGACTGGTCTCGCGCAGGATGGCATACGGCAACTCGACCCAATCGGCGGTCATGGCGTCTTCGGAAATGACGGCGCGCAGGGAAATCGCCCATTCGTAACTGCGCTCGTCACCCTTGACGCCGACGGTCTTGACGGGGATGAGGGCGGCATAGGCTTGCCAGACTTTGTCATACCATCCGTGGACCTTGAGCTTTGAGATGAAAATGGCATCGCACTCGCGGATGATGCGCAACTTGTCCTCGCGCACCTCGCCGGGACAGCGCACCGCCAGACCGGGGCCGGGAAACGGATGGCGTTGGAGAATGTCGTGCGGGATTCCCAGCGAGGTGCCGAGCGCGCGGACCTCGTCCTTGAACAACTCCGCCAGCGGTTCCAACACCTTGCCCTGCGCCTGCAATTCCAGGATGCGGTCCACCCGGTTGTGATGGGTCTTGATTTTGGAGGCCTTGGATTTGGCGTTGGACGCGCTTTCGATCACATCCGGATAGAGCGTGCCCTGGGCCAACATTTCCGCATCCCCCACCGAATCCCAGAACACATCGATGAACAGGTTGCCGATGATGACGCGCTTTTTTTCCGGATCATCGACCCCGGCCAAAGCCGTTAGAAAGCGTTCCGCGCAATCGACCGTCTCGATGGGCACGCCCATGCGGTGGAAGTTGCTGCGGACTTCCTCGCCCTCGTCCTTGCGCATCAACCCGTGATCGACAAAGATGGCGCGGACCTTGGCCCCGGCTTCGTGGAGCAAGACGGCGAGCACCGTGCTGTCGACCCCGCCGGAAACGCCGCAAACAATCTGCTTGCCCGCCACCTTTTGGCGGATGCCCTCGATGATCTCACGCTTGAAGTCATCGATGCGGAAGGGCTGGAGATCCGTGGCATGCAGGAGGAAATTGTGCAGGATGCGCAGGCCCTCGTGGCTGTGGGTGACCTCCGGATGAAACTGGATGCCGAAAAAGCGTTCGTTCCATTGCAGGGAAACCGGTGTGCCATGCTGGTTGGTGGCGATCACCTTGGCTCCCTCAGGGATGACTTTAACGGTATCCGAGTGGCTCATCCACACTTGTGATGACGGCGAGATCCCCTCATACAGCCCGCTGCATTCGCCGGGAAACAGATCGGCCGGACCATACTCACGACGGTTGCTGGCCACCACCGTGCCACCAAACTTGATGTTGAGCAGTTGCATCCCGTAGCACACGCCGAGCACCGGCACCCCGAAGCCCTGGAGCGCCCCGAAGTCCAGGTCCGGCGCATCCGCCTCGCTGGTGCTGCGCGGTCCGCCTGATAGAATGATCGCGCCGGGTTGCCCGATGTCGGGAAAATCCTCGATCGCATAAAGCTTGGCGAAAAATCCCAGTTCGCGCACCCGCCGGACAATGAGCTGGGTGTATTGGGAACCGAAGTCGAGTACGGCTACGTGATGTTGGTCGTGCATGATTGAATGTTAGAATGAGTCGGGGGTCAGGCGGCTTTGGCGAGCCACCACTTGTCTTCCAGATGTTGGAGCTGCAACCGGTGTTGGGTGCTGAAGCGGTCCACGGCCATTTTCACCCCGGTCCAGGCATAGTCATCGCCGAAAAGCACCCCCCCGGCGGCCAGCAGGTCCCAAAAATCGGTTAGATCGGCGTAAACGTCCTCCTCCTCATGGCTGCCGTCAAGGTAGATCAATTCCGCGCGGACTCCGCGCAAGGACAGCCACTGGGCGGCGGTAACGGACGGCAGGGGGAAGGGAATGACGCGCTGCTGCAAGCCCTTGTGACAGATGTTGGCGAGAAATTGATAGTAAAGTTGCGGATACCCATGCTTGAGGTCCAGTGACCCATAGCGGTCGCGGTCCGTGTGGTCGCCCCACATTTCCAAGGCCCCGAGCCAGGTGTCGATACACAGGATCTTGGAACTTGTCAGACCGAGCCGCTCCAACTGTTCCGCCATTTCAATGGCAGAGGCGCCTTTCCAGGTACCGACTTCAATGATCAAGCGCGGGCGGATCCGCTCCACGAGTTTGCCGAATGCCGGGGACTGGCTGCCCCAGCCCCGGGCGTCGAAAGCGATGGCTTCATGGGCAAACCCCGCATAAGGGTCAAGCGCATGAATGGCCTGCCGCAGGGCCTCGCCGTCATTGCCAAGCCTCGCACTGCCAGCTCCATCCCCATGGGTCTTCACACCGCGCATGCGGCGCAGGCTGAAGCCACAACGATAGGCGAGCTGCTTGAGCAATTCCTGCAACATCAGGTGACTGGCTGATAGTTGGTGGGCTCCTCGGTCATGACCACGTCATGCACATGGCTCTCGCGCAGGCCGCCGGCGGTGATGCGCACATAAGTGGCTCGCTCGCGCAAGTCCGCCAAGGTGGAGGCACCGAGATAGCCCATGCCGGACTTGAGGCCGCCCATGAGTTGGAAGATCACATCGGAGAGCGGTCCTTTGTAGGGGACGCGGCCTTCCACGCCCTCGGCCACGAGTTTGCCCGAACTGTTTTGGCCATAGCGGTCGCCCGCGCCTTTTTGCATGGCACCGATCGAGCCCATGCCACGATAGGCTTTGAAGCGCCGGCCTTGGGACTGGACCATTTGGCCGGGGCCTTCGCGCGTGCCTGCCAGCAACGACCCGAGCATGACCAGATCCGCGCCTGCCGCGAGGGCTTTGACAATATCCCCCGAATAGCGGATGCCTCCATCAGCAATGACCTTGACGCCCTGCTCGCGGCAATAACCGGCCACATTCTGGATGGCGGTGAATTGCGGCATGCCCACGCCGGCGATGACACGCGTGGTGCAGATCGAGCCGGGGCCTACGCCCACCTTCACCGCGCTGGCACCGGCGGACACCAAGTCCCGCGCGCCTTGTTCGGTCACGACGTTGCCAGCCACTACCGGACGGTCGGATAGCTCGCGGAGTTTGCCGATCACCGCCATGACGTGGCGCGTATGCCCGGTGGCCGCATCAATGAAAAGCGCGTCCACTCCCGCATCGATCAGGGCCCGCCCGCGGTCGATGCAATCCGGGCCGACGCCCACCGCGCCACCGCAGCGGAGTTGGCCGTTCTGGTCTTTGGCCGCGTTGGTGAACGTGAGGCGCTTTTCGATGTCGGAGCCGGTGATGAGACCGACCAAGTGGCCGTTGGCGTCGACCAACGGCAACTTCTCGATACGATTTTGATAGAGAATGCGCCGGGCCTCCTCCAGGCTGGTATGGGGCGGGGCGGTGACGAGTTTGTCGCGCGGCGTCATCACTTCAGCCACGGTGGCGTCCTGACGGTCGAGGTAGTGGACATCGCGGCCGGTGACCATGCCTTCGAGCAAGCCGTCGGCGGAAATGACGGGGAAGCCGGAGAAGCCATTGCTGGCCATGAGGGCGCGGACGTGATCGACGCTGTGCTCTTTGCGGACGGTGAGCGGTTTTTGGATCACGGCGTTTTCCGAGCGTTTGACCTTGGAGACCATGGCCGCCTGCTCGTCGATCGAGCACGCCCGATGAATCACACCCATGCCTCCCTCACGGGCCAGGGCAATCGCCAAATCGTGCTCGGACACCGTATCCATGGCCGCCGATACCACCGGGATGTGCAACGCAATACCCGCCGTGACGTGCGTGGCGATATCCGCCTCACCGGGCAGCACCGAACTCAAGGCCGGCACTAACAGCACGTCGTCAAATGAAAGTCCAAGAGAAATCTCCGCCATGGGGAAGGCAATAGAAACAGGGCCCGCCTGGCAAGCGCGAATTCCATCGCGCGCGAAAATTTCCAGTGTGCCGCGTGCCTCAGGAGTGGTTCGAGGCGATCGGCATGGGGATGCTCAGAACCTGCATGCCGGCGCGTTGCGCCGCCAGAATTCCGGCCGGCGCGTCTTCCAACACCAGGCACTTCAGCGGTGTGACCCCGAGCAGTTTGGCGGCATACAGGAAAATATCCGGTGAGGGTTTGCCCTCGACCACATCCTCGGAGGTCACCACTTCATCGAACCAATCGGAAACGCCCAAGCGTTGCAGCGTTTTTTCTATCACCCTGCGGGTGCTGCCCGAAGCAATCGCCATCGGCACCCGGCCCCGCAAGGATTTGGCAAACGCCGCCACCTCATCGATCAGAGTGATGGAACCAATGCGCTTGAAAAACGCCTCGCGTTTGGCCAGCGCGATGGCCTCGGGATCCAACTTCAAGCCGTATTGGTCATTGAGCTCCGCCACGATGTCGCGCGACGGGCGCCCACCCATCGCCAAAAACACATCCTCCTGCATCACCCCATGCGCTCCGTATAGGGCCAGCGCGTCACGCCAGGCTTCAAAATGAGCCGGCATGGAATCCACCAAGGTGCCGTCACAATCAAAGATCACGGCGTCAAAGCCGTTGCGGGGAAACTCGATAGGGCCGATGGTTGCCATTGCGGGCAGGGATGTACCTAGCAATCCTGAGCAATGCAAGTACGACTCGTATAATTTTCGAGGGGTGGAGAATAATTTCTCCACCCCTCGAGTTGTGAGTTAGAATGGCGGTTTTCGCCGGTGCTTATTGCTCCACGGGAGGCGGCACATCGCCTGGGCCGCCCACCGGCGTGCCAGGGGTGGCCGGGATGGCCGGGGCCACTGGCGGCAAGCTGGTTTCTCCGCGCAACGGGCGACCGGTGGCATCAATGATCTGAGCGGTGACAAAGATGATGAGATTGCTCTTGATGTGGTTTTCCGCCTTGGACTGGAACAACCGGCCGATGAGCGGGATGTCACCAAAGATCGGCACGCTGTCATTGACGTTCTGCACATCCTCGCGAATCAAACCACCGACGGCGACGGTGTAGCCGTCATAGATGGAAAGGGAGGTGTTGACCCGCCGGGTTGAGAACACCGGCATCTCGATGCGGTTGTCCGTGATCGTGGAGGTGATGGCATTGCCAAAAATGTCCGTGGATGGCGCCTGGATCGGACTGCCATAGTTGATAAACCCTTCGAACTCGACAATTTCAGGTACGAACCGCAGGTCGATGACGTAGTCGTTTTCGGTGATGCTGGGTTCAATTTCCAACGTGACCCCGGTGTTGCGGGTTTCCCATGCGGTCGGAGTCGCCGGAGTGGCAATGCCACCACCGCCGCCGCCGCCACCGAGGCCGCCGAAGTTGTTGTTGTTTTGTTGGGGAAGTTCCGGGGGTTCGTATTCAGTCGGATAGATAAATTCACGAACAATTTCGATGGTGGCTTTTTGCCCGGGTTTGGCCATGACAGACGGTGCGGTCATGAGGTCGGTGCCCTTTTTCTGGGCGAGGCCACGCATGAGGAGTTGGACTTGGCCTTCGGAGAACAGGCCGGTGACGGCCGCAATGCCCGGCGCCACCTTGGTGGCACTGGCCGTGCGCAGCGGGTTGTTCAGGATGGCATCAATGCTGTTGCGATTAAGCGCTGCGTCCCCCGAGCGGAGGCCGGCAGTGCTGGTATTGGAGATGGGCAGCAGCGGGTTGGAGGGAACTCCCGGCAGGGACACGCCATTGACGGGATTGACCATATCCTGGCCGCGGCGTGGCGTTCCATTGCCCACGGTGCCACCACTGCCAAAGAGCGTGTTGGCGTTGAGTCCGAAGGGGGTGACCAACCAGTCAAAGCTGAGCTCGTCGTTGTTTTCCTGGGAAATTTCAACAAACTTGGTGGTGATCTTGATTTGCTTGGGCTGGCCGCCGCGCATGTTGTTGACCAACTGCTCGATCTTGTCGAGTTCCGCCGCGGTATTGGTAACGAGCAGGCCGCCGGGACTGAGGGTGGCGGAACTGCCTTCGGCAAAAATAATGCCGGATTTTTTCAGCAATTCAAGAATCGGCCTGCGGGGCTTGATGGCCTTGCCACCGCCACTGCCGCCCGACTCGGCCGCACCGGCAAAAGGATCGACGGTCGCGCCGGCTTCCTCCCCGCCGCTGCCCGCCAGCGAATCCGAAAATCCGGGTGGCACGCGGAAGGTGCGGGTGAAGGTCTCATTGCCCGTCTCAGTCATGGGCACGAGCGTCACCGCGAAATCGTCCACCTTGAAACGCAGCTTGGTTTGTTCGCAAATGTATTTGAGCGCCTGGCCGAGCGGAATGTTGGTGAGGCGCAGCGTCTTGATCCGCAGCGATCCCGGGCTAACGCCTGTCGGCAACGCGCCGGCCTCAGGTGCGGCCTCCAGACCGGCGTCGCCACCGGCAGCGGCGGTCGTCGTCGGCCGGCGAATGAGGAAATTCACACCCTTCTGGTTGGGGTCGGGCTCGAGCTGATCCAATTCGGCGGCCCGCAAGCGCAGGAAATCGACGGCCTCTTCCACCGTGATATCGTCAAAGGCGATATTGGGGATGATGATGCGGCGCAGTTTTTCGTTGATGTAGGCGATGCCGGAGCTCACTCCTGAACCATCGGAAACCGAGATGCCACCCACCGGCATGTCCGCAGGCACCGACAGCTCCCAAGCCTTGTCCACTTCCATCAGCAATTCGGCACGCGTCTGATCATAGGCGGCTTGATAGTAGGAGCGCTTGGCGGAGGCGAGCACTTCCATGCCGCGACGGGCGGCGGTGTTGTAGGGGTCGATGCGCAGCACTTTTTCGTATTCGCGCTTGGCGGCATCATATTTCGCGTTGTTGTAGTAACCTTCCGCCGTGTACAGGCCGCGCCGAACCGCATCGATGTCCTGGCTGTGCTTGTAGTCGAGCGTGGGGTTGGTACGGATCGGATCGTCCAGATAGGCCAACTCGCGCTTCGCAACGGCGTTTTGCGGGTCGGCTTTGAGGGCGTCTTCGAGCAAGGCCCGGGCATCCTCATACTTGCCTTTACCGCCCTTGGCCGGGTCCTTGCCGCCCTGGCGGCGGAATTGTTGGGCCAAGGCCACACTCGCGTCAGTGAGTTGATCGGTGACGGACTTGCGCCGGTCGGCCAGCATCGGTGCCTCTGGCAGTTTGGTCAGGGCCTGGGTGAATTTGTCCAAGGCCTGTTGGTAATCTTTCTTGGCATAGGCCGCGCGGCCTTCAAGCAACAGGACGTCCGCCTCGGTGACGGCTTGTTGCCGGCGAATCATTTCGCGCTCCGCCAGGCTGACTTGCGAAGAGCCCGACATCTCCGCGGCATTGGCAACAGTGATGGTGATGGGCATGACAGATGCCACGGTCATCAAGGCGATGGCGGTGCGACTGGATAGATACATGGGAGGCTTTTGCATGATTTTTTGCTGGCGGTTTCTGACGGTGTTTGGGGGGTTTGAAAAGCGATTTCTGAAAAAAAGTTTCAGGGGGTCATTTCCGGGAACGAGCCCAGACGGATGGTGGTGGTCTTTTTATTGCCGGTGGCGCCATCGGTGGCTTCAATCTCGATGCTCTCGGGAGTGACCTTTTTGAGCAGAAAATCCTTCTTGGGCGCGTCAAACGGCAAGCCGAAGGGGGTGTTTTCCTTGATGGTTTCGTTTTTGCCTGCGTTGCCGATCGCTTCCAAGGTGAGCACCGCGCTCCGGTCGTACTTGGAAAACTCCTGCTGCCGGCCTTCGGCAAACTGCGGAATTTCATAGACCACGCCCTTTTTGTTAGGCAGTTGGTCCTCGATCTTGGCGTAGGTGACTTCCATTTCCATGTGGATGGCATTGTTCATTTCCCGGCGCTTTTCCAGTCCCAGGTATTTGAAGCGGTTTTTCATCACCCCGTCGGCAAAGAACATCTCGCCGGGTTTGACGCTGGCGCCGGTCTTGGTTTTGTTTTTGCCCCCAAGGCTGTCCACATATGTGCCCGTGAAGTTTTCGCCCTCCGGGTACCCCGGACGCACACACCAGTTGAGACTTTCCACCTTTTCAAATTTCAACTTGGCCAGCAGTGGCGGATGGGATTTGGCATCCTTGGGATCGGTCTTGCCCTTGTATTCCTCAAGATTGGTGAAGCCATCCTCGTCGGCATCGCGGCTCGGGGAATCGGCATATCCCGGATCCATGTCGTGCTCGATCCACCAAATGTTAGGAATGGGCGGATGCACCGGGGGGCTGGTGTAGAGGTCGACGGGTTTGTCCGGATGATCGCGGGCGATGAAAAGCGGAACGCCGGTGAACAAGTCGACCGGGCGGTTTTCGGCTTCCGCCTGATGCCATGTGCGATCGAGGCCGAGCGAGGCGATGGCCTTGGGCACGAGGTCGGCGTCGGGGATGGAGGGGTCGGTGACGCCGGTGCCTTTGGTGTTGGCGCTGAAATCAGCTGGGACGTCGCCGAGCTTGAGCCAACCGAGGAAGGCGAAGCCGATGGCGGCGAGGGCGGCTCCGCCGACGGCGGCCTTTTCGTAATTCTGGGAGAACCAGGACATGGTGGGATGTGAGGCTGGTATCAGGGGATGGATTTGGGTACTTCAGGCAAGGGCTTGACCGGAAGGAACTGAAGCACATCAAGGCGGAGGAACACTTGCAGTTCTTCGTTGCCAAGCACCTGATTGAGGATGCGGCCGGTGTCCGCCGTCGCGGGAGTGGCGGCGGGAGCCGGGGCTGGAGCCACGGCCGGGGAGGGCGTCGCCGGAGCCGGCGTCTTGGGCGGGGTGGCGGACGGCGTCGCGGGAGTGGCGGGTTCTTCCGGCGGTGTGACAAACCCCGCGGCTCCGCCGAAGGGGTCGGCACCGGGTTTGCCGGCACCCGCAGCGGGTGTGGCGGGTTCAAACTTGGCATCCGCGACGAGTGGCGCGCGTTGTTTTTCGTTCATGATGCGCAGGCTGCGCACGATATAAAAGTAGTTGGGCGACTTGCTCATGGCGGAGAGGAACTCGCGCACGCAGCTCTCACTGCCCTTGAAGGTGATTTCGATTGGAAATGGCCGGCCCGCATCGCTGGGGTCGGCTTGCCACTTGTCGCCGTCTTCTTCGGCGAACTTCAGCCGGTGGAGGTTCTGGAGTTGCGAGGGCTTGGCCTTGGCCAGGGCCAACATCAGTTCCTTGGCAGCCCCGAGTTGATAGTCGAGCAGGCTGGTGGCATCCTCGCGGGCGAGGGTTCCCGTGTACGACTCAAAGCCGAGGAAAAAACCTTCGGGAAGTTTGGTGTGAGCCTCTTCAAAGGCCTTGCCCACTTCCTCGCTGGCGGCCTTGGCATGATCCGTAAAGTCCTGCGGCGATAGTTTTTTAAGATCCTTGGGACGGTACTTCTCGAAGGCGGCCTGCATGCCGGTGATCGCCGTGCGGTAGTCGTTGAGCGCCTTGCTTTTCCCGGCCCGGTCTTCCCGGCTCGGATACAGCGCAATCGCCTCAAAGCCCTCCACTTCGCTGGCGGCGTTCTGATAGTTTTCGAGGGCGGTGGCGTAGCGGGTGCGGGCGTGCATGCCCACATACAGCAGCGCCAACGTCACGACGAGGGTGACTCCTCCAGTCGTGGCGGCGAATTTGTTATCCTTGATCCAACTCATAAGTGCGGGTGACGGGAAATTGATAAGGGTTACTTGATGCTGACCTTGCGGCTGAGGGGCAGTGTGATTTCGAAAGGAAAGGCCAGTTCACCCTTTTCGCTGGAGGCGGGTTTGAGGGTGATTTTGAGAATTTGCTCGTCTTTGAGTGGCACCGTTTTTCCGTCCGCGCCGGTGGCACTGAAGCGGAAGGACCCCGGCTTGTCGCGCAGGCGTTTGAGCAGCCTGGAAACGACGTTCTGGCTGTCCGGATTCTCGCGCCAATATCCGTGAATGCGCACGGCATCGGCGGTGAGGCTGCTGCTGGCCGCCGCGGCTTGTGGCCTGGGCTCCTTGGTGGCCTCGACCACCGGCTCGCTGCGCACCTCCATCAGGCCGCTGCTGCCGTAGACACCGGAATAGAAATCCGGCTTGACCACCGAGTGGCCGTTGGCGGCTTGGGCACCGGTGGCGGGTGCTTTGGTCTCCTCCACCAACGGATTGAAGCCGCTGAGCGGTTCCAAGTCCGTGATCCATACGGCATCACTGGCAAGGGCTCCGGTCAACTCGGACAACAGGTCCGGCCAAAACGCGTGATCCGCCTCCGCGGATGTGAAGCTGGTGGCCACGGCTTGAAGCGCCTCCTGGGTCTTCATGAGCGTGAGGATATCTCCGGCCAAGGGCTCCAAGGTTTCCTTGCTTTCGGTCATGGTGCGGTTCTTGTCCTCCGCGGCGCCGGCCGCGACCATCTGATAGACCGCCCAAGTGCCCACCCCGGCGAGAAACAGCGCCGCGGCTCCAATCAGGAAGGGCTTGCGGCGATCCGCCGCCCGGGTTTGCTCGACCACCGCCGGTACCAGGTCAATGTTGATGGCGGACTTGCCAATGCCGCGCAGGCCCAGACCAACCAACTCCCCCATCAAGTGGGCTTCACGCTGGAGCACGGCGGTCTCCACCCCTTTACCGACGGCCAAAGTCTTGAGCGGGTTGAAATACTCGATCGGCAGGTTGAGCTTTTCTTCAAAGAATTCGAGCGTGTATGGCAGGTTGGCACCGCCGCCGCAGAGATAGACACGTTTGGGGGCATTGCCACCGTGCTGGCTGCGGTAGTAGTTGGTGGTGCGCGCAATCTCCGAAGGCAGACGCGTCAGCGCATTGCGGATGACCATCGCCAGCGCCGCCACGGATTCATCGAGTTGTTCGGTATGGCCGCCACCCAGGGCCACCAAGCCATGCACGAGCTTCTGCTGCTCCGCTTCCAAAAACGACACGTTGTATTCCTTGGCAATGGCCGCGGTGACGGCCGCGCCGCCGACCAGAATGCTGCGGGTGAAAAAGCGTTTGCCTTCGATATAGAGCAGGTTGCTGGTTTTGGCGCCGATATCGATCAGCAGGACCGGTTCGCTTGACGGGCCATAGGAGGCACAGAACGCATTGAAGAGCGCCATGGGCGCCACATCCACTTCCGCCGTGGTCAGGCCGCTGTCGTTGACCGCGGCATTGATCTCATCCAGCGACTCGCCCTTGATGGCGACAATGACCACTTCCTTTTCCCCCGCCCCTTCGATCATCTCATAATCCCAGACCACCTCGTTGATCGGGAACGGCACATGCTGCTGGGCCTCAAAGGTGACCAGTTGTTCGATGTTGTCCTCCTGCAGCGGCGGCAGTTTCACAAACCGCGTGAACACCGCCTGACCCGAGATCGCGTAGCGCACCTTGGACTTGCCCACCTTTAACCGATGGGCAAGGTCGGTCACCGCCACCCGCATCTGGCCAATTCGCGAAGCCTCCAGCGCAGGGTCGGCGATGATGTTCTCTGAAGCGTAGGCTTTGAGCAACAGGCCGCCATTTTTCGAGGTTTCGAAAACGGCCATACCAATGCGCTGGGAACCTATATTGAGTGCGACGGTGGTCAAAGTATCAGCCATGGTGCGGAGCTATGAAAAGAGAAAGTGCGGAGACGGGCAATAACAAAATCATCTGCGGCAAGCGGGGAAATCACGGTCCTGTTTTCGATTTCACCTCGGCGTAGCGGTCCCACCACATTTGGGCAAAGGGGGTTTCCGCCTTGCTGAGAACCGGCACCGTGGTGCTTTCGGCAATGTTGTTAGATGGCAGGCTCCACCATTTGGGTTCGCCCTTGTCGGTTTCGCTGGCGAGCACCTTGCCGTCGATGAGCACCTCGTAACCGACGAATTTCACGGCCTGCTTGGAGGCCCGGTCGCCACCGGTCAGGCGCATGATTGAGGCGGGGGACAGGTAGGCGGAGACATAGACCTCCTCATTGAGCGGGATATTGACGTGTTCCACCTCCTTGGTGAGCTTGAGGAAGGTGCTCGGCTTGTCCGGATTTTTGACCGCGACATACCATTTGACGGTGATGCGGTCGCAAGTCTTGGACTTGGGCTCGGGACTCATCATGATCTTGATCTTGGACTCCACCTCGAGCCATTCTTTCGGCTTGAAAGTTTTCATCTTCGCCCCGCCAAATTCCGGTGAGAGCAGACTGTCGAATTTCGGCTTCTCGGCCACCACTTTGGCTTCACCCAAGGCCGCGCAGGGGGACAAAAACAGGGCGGCAACGGCGACGGATAACAAGGCGGGTTGGTAAGTTTTGGCACTCATCGGGTTCGAATTTCTCAAACAGTAGGAAACCGGCTACGGGCTTGACCAGCCAAAAGGCCGATTGCCGGAAAAAAAATGGTGAAAGTAAATACACAGGCGCAGCAAGGGGCCGCGGCACTTGACGGATAGCCGTCCGGTACGCATCACTGAGGCATGCCACACACGAATCTTTCTCTGCGGACCGGACGCCCATGGGTGGTCGGCAGCTTTGGCCATGCCGCATCCCTGCGCGATGCCGAGCAGTCCGTCGTGATGCAACATTGCGACCTCGCGGAAATCCGGCTGGATCTGCTGCGGGCGGAAGGAGCGGCCCTCGACCGGGCATGTTGGCAGCACCTTGCGGGCGTTCCATTGTTGTTCACCGCCAGATGCAAGGCCGAGGGGGGCGCGCTGGAACTCGACGCGTCCCAGCGCAGTGCCTTGCTGCTCGCCACACTCGACACGGCGGCATTCATCGACGTCGAACTGGCCAGCCATGGCGCCATGCGCGAATTGCTGGCGGAGGCCGCCCACCGCTCCATCCCGTGGATCGCTTCGTATCATGATTTCGAAAAATTGCCTCCCAGCGCCGTGCTGGAAGAGGCCGCGCAACGGGCACTGGCCGCAGGCGCCGCCGCGTTCAAGGTGGCGGCCATGCTCCACTCCCCCGCCGATCTGGCGCGCTTGGCGGAGTTCCAGCTGGCCGCCCACGGGTTGCCGCTGGCCACCATGGGCATGGGTGGGCTCGGGCCGGTCTCCCGTCTGCTGTGTGCCCAGAGCGGCAGTGTTTTGAACTATGGCTATCTGGGAGAGGCGCCGACGGCTCCCGGCCAGTGGGAGTGCGGCGTGCTCAGGGACGCGATCAGCCGATTACCTCGACTGGGGCGTCCGGCAAAGCCTTGAGAAACAAGGCTCCGTAGCGTTTGGTTAGAATCCGGTTGTCGAGGATGCAGACCAAGCCGTGATCGCTCTGGGTGCGGATCAGGCGGCCCACCCCTTGGCGCAGCTTGAGAATGGCCTCCGGCACTGAGTAGTCCATGAAGGGATTGCCGCCGGCGGCCTCGATGGCTTCCAGCCGCGAGGCGACCAACGGGTGGTCCGGCACCGCAAACGGCAGCCGCGTGACCACCACGTTGGAAAGCGCCTCGCCGGGCACATCCACCCCCGCCCAAAAACTGTCCGTGCCAAACAACACACTGTGCAGGTCGGCACGGAATTCCTCGATCATCCGGTGCCGCGGCAAACCCTCGCCCTGCACTAACAAACGCCACTTTTTCCCCCGGAAAAAACCCTCCAACCGTTGCGCCGCATCGCGCATCGTCCGGTAGCTGGTGAACAACACAAACGCCCGTCCCTCGCTCTCACTCACCGCCTGCCGGATCCCCTCCGCCAACAATTCGTCGTAGCGCGGGGTGCCGGGGTCCGGCACCGATTTGTAGATCCGCACCTGCATTTGCCGCCGGTAATCAAACGGGCTGCCGATGCACAGGGCCCGCGCCCGCTCGGCCCCCACCCGGCCGCGGAAATAGTCGAGCTTCGGGTCGCCCACCCCGAGCGTGGCGCTGGTGAGCACCAAACTTTTCTTGCCGGTGAACAACAGCGGCCGCAGGCGCTCCGCCACATCCACCGGCGCGGCATGCAGGCTGTATTGGGTCTCATCGCGCCCGCTGCGCTCCACCCAGTAAACGCTGGCCTCATCGCGCTGTTCGAGAAACACCCCCAGCGAGCCGTGCATCTCGCGCAGACGCCGCGACGCATCTAACAATTCAGCCCGGGTCGGCTCGGCCTCCACGTCAGCGGCCAGCGCGTCGACCTCCTGCCACAGCCTGCGCAAGGGTTCGGCGAGCGTGTTAGAGACCACTTCCGGCTCGCGGATCCGGCATTCCCTGGAGAAATCGCCGAAGCGAGCCGCATCCCCGATCCTGAGGAAAAACCGTTCGACCTCGGCCAGGGTTTCCTCCACCGCCAACATGGCCGAGGCCTTGTGAAACGCCTTGAGCAGGCCCTTGCGGGTGCGTGGATGATAGAGCCGTTGCAGATCGAAGCGCAGGCCGGCCTGCGACAGGCGCAACCCGAGTTGCACCGCGGCCACCTGTTCGATGGTGTGGGCCTCATCGAGGATGGCGAAATCGTTGGGAAACAAAAACCCGCCGGGTTTGCCATGCGCTTCTTCGTCTTCCTCATCCGGTTCCTCGCTCTTGTTGAGCAACGCGAAAAACAACGTGTGATTGACCACCACCAGCGCGGCGTCGGACGCCGCCTTGCGTGCCTCTTGGAAAAAACAATTCCCCCGCGGCCCGCACGAGCGCGCCGTGCACAGGTGCGTCTCGCTGCACACTTGCAGCCAGACTTTCGGCTGGGGCTGGAAATCCAGATCGCTCAGGGTGCCGTCGCGGGTGGCTTCCGCCCACACGCGGATGCGTTCCAACTCGGTGTTTTCCGTGCTGGTGAACAAATCGTCGGTCTGTTCCAGCGCCCGCCGCAAGCGTTGCGGACACAGGTAATTCTGCCGGCCTTTCAACAACACCGCCGGCAAGTCCTCACCTAACATTTTGCGCACAATCGGAATGTCCTTCCGCACCAGTTGCTCCTGCAAGTTGATGGTGTGGGTGGAAATCACCGCCTTGCGTCCCGTCTCCAACGCGAAGCGTGCCGCCGGCAACAAATACGCCAGTGACTTGCCCACCCCGGTGCCGGCCTCCGCCACCAGCGAGGTGGCGTTGAGCAACGCCTCCGCCACGGCCACCGCCAACTCCTGTTGCTGCGGCCGGTATTCGAAATCACGCGACTTGGCCAGCACGCCTTTCTTGGAAAAAGCGTCCCGCACCGCATCACAGAAGCCTGGCAACGGATGCCCGTCCGTCATTGAGATCATCGCGCCCCATCACACCCTGCATTGCCCCGCCTGCCAAGCCGCATCTTCCATGCGGCCACAACTTCCCGGTTGGCCGTGGCGGAATCCCGCCGCCGCAATCTTTGGTGGCGCGCTTTGACAAGCGGGCGCGGATGGGTTCTACTCCGCGACATGCGCTCACTGCTCAAGCATGTCCTGCACCGCGACGCCCCCTGTGACGACCTCCAGGTGGCCGGCTGGGTCCGCACCCGGCGCGATTCCAAGGCGTTTTCCTTCATCGAACTCAACGACGGCTCGTGCCTCGGCAATCTCCAGATCATCGCCGATGCCGCCATTCCCGGCTACGAGGCGATCGCCAAAATGAGCACCGGCGCCTCGGTGGAGGTGCACGGCAAACTCATCCCCTCACCCGCCGCGGGCCAGCGGTGGGAAATGCATGCCGCATCCATCAGGTTGATAGGCGAGGCGCCCGATGACTATCCGCTGCAAAAAAAGGGCCACAGCACCGAGTTCCTGCGCAGCATCGCGCACCTGCGGCCCCGCACCAATCTCTACGGTGCGGTGTTCCGGATGCGCAGCCGCCTGGCCTACGCCGTGCACCGGTTTTTCCAAGAGCGCGATTTCATCTGCGTCCACACCCCGATCATCACCGCCAGCGATTGCGAGGGCGCCGGCGAGATGTTCCGCGTCACCACCCTGCCCGATGACAAAATCGCCAGCGACGCCGAGGATTTTTTCGGCAAACGCGCCTATCTCACCGTCAGCGGCCAGCTCGAGGGGGAAACCTTCGCCTGCGCCTTGTCTAACATCTACACCTTCGGCCCCACCTTCCGCGCGGAAAATTCCAACACCTCGCGGCACGCCGCCGAGTTCTGGATGATCGAGCCGGAAGTGGCGTTCTGCGATCTGGCCGGCGACATGGAGCTGGCCGAGGCCCTGGTCAAGTATTTGGTTAGAGAGGCGCTGGAAAACCACGAGGGGGATCTGGCGGTGTTTGAAAAATTCGTGGACAAGGGCCTGCGCGAGCGGCTCGAGTTTGTGGCGAGCCGGCCGTTTGAGCGCATCAGCTACAGCGACGCCGTGAAGTTGCTCGAAGCCAGCGGCAAGACCTTCGATTACCCGGTGGCCTACGGCCTCAACCTGCAATCCGAACACGAACGCTGGCTCACCGAGGAGCATTGCAAGAAACCGGTCACCGTCTTCAATTACCCCAAGGAAATCAAACCGTTCTACATGCGCCTCAACGACGATGACCAAACCGTCACCGCCATGGATGTGTTGGTGCCCGGCATCGGCGAAATCGTCGGCGGCAGCCAGCGCGAGGAACGCCTGGATGTTTTGTTAGGCAACTTCGCCCGCCACGGTCTCAACCCCGAGGCGTACGGCTGGTACGCGGATTTGCGCAGGTACGGCAGCGTGCCGCACGCGGGCTTTGGCATGGGCTTTGAGCGCATGCTGATGTTTGTCACCGGCATGGCCAACATCCGCGACGTGATCCCGTTTGCCCGCACCCCGGGCAACTGCGAGTTCTGAAGAACCCCTACTTCGGCCACTCTGCTTTCAGCAGCAACACGCGTCCTTCCAGCATGCAGGGCAGGACGAGCACCGAGCCCTTCGGCTCGAAGAAGAAATCGGCGGGACCGCCCGGCGGGCCCATGGGGATTTTCAGGGCGACTTGAGTGGTCTTGCCACTCCCGCCCTCGCCTATCCAATAGACCTTGCCTTCCGGTTTGAAGGCCACCCAGTCCGAATACAGCGCGCATTGCGGCTCGCCCTTGGCGTCGTAAATCGTCGCGAGGCCGTCCAAATAGCCGTTTTTCACCGGAAAGTCTTCGGGGCTTTCCTGCAAGGTCCCCTTGAGCAGGGTGTCATCCAGCAGGTATCCTCTCAGGTTGCCATTGGGTTGGTTGTCGCGGCCCCATTCCACGAGCAACAGGCAGTGGTCGTCATCCTGCTTGAAAAACGCCAAACCGTTCGGCCCGTTGGGTGCCTTGTCAAAGGCGATTTCGGTGGCGCTCTTTTTCTCCGTGTCCACCACATACACCTTGTTTTTGTCAGTGGCGGACACCAACAGCTTGCCCGCTCCGGCAGCGCACACGTCATTGAGGAATTGCACGCCGTCCTTGGCGAAGGAAATTTCAAAAGTCTTTTCCCCGCTGGCAAGGTCAAATCCTAACAAAACATCGATGTCGCAGACATACAA
This sequence comes from Akkermansiaceae bacterium, assembly GCA_903826205.1. Classification (GTDB taxonomy): domain Bacteria; phylum Verrucomicrobiota; class Verrucomicrobiia; order Verrucomicrobiales; family Akkermansiaceae; genus Luteolibacter. The sequence continues at coordinate 1,081 of CAIKDP010000124.1, read as the reverse complement.
GGTCTTGCCCGCCACGAGCATCCCCTTGGGGGCGTTGAGCTTGTCGATGAATTTCAGCTCCAGGTTTTCGCCCTTGGCGTCCATGCGGCTGATGCTGCCGTCACCGTCCTTGTCCATCGGTTTGAGCTCCTTGCCGACGTTGGATACATAGTAGTGCGTGCCATCCCAGGCCACACTCTCGGGACTGGCAAAGCCCTTGACTTCGGCGATGAGCGTCAAGGTCGGGGCCTCCGCCGCCATCAACTGTGGCAGGGCGAACAAGGTAAATAACAGGGCTGCGGTTTTCATGAGGGGCGAGTGGATAGAAGATAGCGGATAGCGGATAGCGGATAGCGGATAGCGGATAGCGGATAGCGGATAGCGGATAGCGGATAGCGGATAGCGGATAGCGGATAGCGGATAGCGGATAGCGGATAGCGGATAGTGGATAGTGGATGATCTTCTATCTACGATCGGCAATCCGCTATCCACGATCCCCTATCTCCCCAACCGTTGCATCACGGCTTGCGAGAGGGTCTTGCCATCGGCGCGGCCGGCGGCTTTGTCTTGCGCCAATTTAATGACCTTGCCGAGCTCGGCCTTGCTGCTGGCGCCGGTTTCAGCGATGGCGGCGGCCACCAGTTCATCGAGCTCTTCGGCGGTCAGGGCGGCGGGTAGGTAGCGCTCCAACACGGTGATTTCCGCCTGCTCGATGGCGGCCAGCTCGGGACGGTCGTTGGCCGCGTATTGCGCCAGCGAATCGTGCCGTTGCTTGACCTGCTTTCTAACTACCGAAACGGCCTCGGCAGGATCCAGGGCGGCGCCCAATCCGCTTTTTTCGATGGCGGCGTTGGTCAGCGCCGTTTTCAAGGCGCGCAAGGCATTGAGGGCGACGACGTCCTTGGCCCGCATCGCGGCTTTGAGGTCTTCCTGAAGTCGCGGGAGAATGTCTGACATGGGCTGACACTGGCCCCGACTTGCACCAATCTCAAGTGGAATCCGCGGGGGGGTGCCTTGTTGCTCCCAAACCCGCAATTTCATGGCCGCGAAGAAACGCTGCCTCCACCGCGACAATCGCGTGGTCCGATCGGACCACGCGATT
>CAIKDP010000123.1 GCA_903826205.1 Akkermansiaceae bacterium | reverse complement strand
GTGCCGAGCAGTTCGACACCGCTGTGGGCGGGGGTGTTGAGGCGGTAGCGGGCCTCGACTTGAGTGGCGGGTGTGGTCTTGTCAGAGTATGGGTCCACCACATCGTAGCGCGCTTTAACTCCCTCATCGCCCACCCACCAGGCGTAACCGCCGACGGTGGTCTTGCCGTCGGGCCCTTTGATGGGCACCACCGGCGCGGCCACGTAACGATCAACATCGCCGGCAACTGGCGTGCTGGCCGAACCCACCACCGTGTTAGGCCCGGCCAACAACATGGCGGGCCGGTTGTTTATTGTTAGATCGTTGGAGAATGCGGTGCTGGTTGCCTCCAGGTTTGTCACGCTCACGCTGGGTGGCACCGGCGCGGTGATGGAGGCGCTGGTAATTTGCCCGGTTGTCGCGTTGGCGGTGAACGCCGGGGCCGCCTCATTGCCGCTTACCAGCCAGTTCAATAAAACCGGAACTGGCGTCTTGGTGAAGATATCCGCCGGGGCATGATTATTGCCCCACACCCCGGTCCAGTAGCGCGTGCCGGCCTGCGGTCCGGCCAGGCCGTTGGCAGTGGTGCCGTCGGCACCATAGGTATTCTGTGCAGTATCGCCCGCGGCAAGTTGTTGGCCGTCCTTATCGCCGGCCAGATTGGCGGTGGCGGTGATGCGCTGGTCGGGTCCGGCGGAGGTTTGGAGTTGGCCGATGGCCAGCATCAAGGCCATTCGCGCGTTGGCCTGCGCGGTTTTTTGATCGTTGCTCAACGAGTTGGTGCGCAGTGCGACGCTCGATAGCGACAGTAAACCCACGGCGATGACCGTCAGCAGAATCATCAACGACAGTGTCACCACCAGCGTGAATCCAGGCTTGGCTGTTAAAGCGCGGCTGTGGAAGGAATTGCGCATGGTTACTGGACATACCCTTACAGCGCGTCCTTGAGCGCGGCGATGGAAAGTTTTGGATGCCATGAGGTAGATGCGTGTGTTTCAGCCCGCAACTGGGCATTGTCTCCTTGGGTGAGAAGTTACTATATCGCGCCAGCCAGGGTCCGACAGTCGGTAAAACTACCGATGAATTGCGGCAGCCTCTATCTCGATCGGTGTGGAAATCCGTCCAACACCGTGCGGTCCCAGAAGTCGGGTTTCAGCAGCACGTGAAGCAGCAGCCGGAGCACCTCCTCATCGACCACCATCCCGCCGCCAGCCGTGAATTGCCAGGAATTTGCTTTTGGGCTGAAGGCCATTGGAAAAGCCATTGGGCCGGACCCGAGGGCGGGGAACATATTCAATATTAGAGATGGTATTACTCGGGTTTCAATACCGGATCGTCCACCGGCGTGAACTTATGATCCTTGGAAACATCCTGCGGATCGGACGCGCCCTCGGTTGGCCACGGCGGAATCACAAAAACCTGGATATCGTCGAGTGCTTTGGTGGTGCCATCGTAATAAGTCACTTTGAAGAGTGAGGCATTGCTTCTAGCGAGGATGATGCCTTGACGATGGCCGGTCTTCAATGCCAACACGGCTTCTGATGCCATCTTCCACTCGCCGTCCACCCGCCGTGCGGCCTTGATGATCACCCGTTCCTTCTCCCCCGGGATGATCAACGCCTTGCCGGGTTCGAGCGGCGCGGTGGCATGAAGGTTATAGTTAATGGCCAGCGTCTCCGTTGTTAGATTCTGAATCCG
>CAIKDP010000122.1 GCA_903826205.1 Akkermansiaceae bacterium | reverse complement strand
GAGATTCCGGAAGACGCCTATTTCGTGCCCATGATTCTGAACCCCGGCGAACTCTCCGGCAACCTCTCGATAGAATTGGAACCAGGCAAAGTCATCGCCACCGGGCCGTGGTTCTCCAGCCGCAGGTATCAGAATTTCTATCTGGCAGCCGCCCGCCCCGGCCGCGGCCGCATCGAGCAATCCGGACCGGCGGACCGGCCGGTGCTCACCTCCGCGTTTGATTTCCCCATCGAACGGATGTTCTGGCTGGCCGCCGATGGCAGCACCTGGTGGCAGGCCGGGGCCATGGTACAAGGCACGGCCACCGCGTTGCAACCGTGCACGGCGGCCGAGGTCGAGCAGGCAGTGGCCGCCGCCACCGCCCACGCGCCAGTCGAGTATGCCAATGATCTAAGGAAGGCTAGCCGCCGCCCCGGCCATTTCCTGGCCTTGTCCAGCGGCATCGCCGCCATTGAGACCCACAAGGGCATCCGCTGGCAGACGCACGGCTTTGTCACCGGCCGCGTCATCACCCCCTAACATCCCATGACCCCGGCCATCCGCGTCCACAACCTGCACCGCCACTTTGGTTCGCTCAAGGCGGTCAATGGCATATCTTTTGAGATTGCGGCGGGCAGCGTCTGCGGCTTCATCGGTGCCAACGGTGCCGGCAAGACCACCACCATGCGCATCCTGGCCACCCTTGATTCGCCGGGGGCCGGCACGGTTGAAATCAGTGGCGTGGATGTGGTGCAGGAACCATGGAAGGTGCGGCACCGCCTGGGATGGATGCCCGATCATTTCAATGTCTACGGGCACATGAGCGTGTTGGAGTTCATGGATTTTCACGCCCGGGCACTGGGCTTCCGCGGCAAGGAACGCCAACACCGGCTGCAAGAGGTGATGGAGTTCACCGACCTCATGCCCATCGCCGACCGCCCGGCTAACAAACTTTCCAAGGGCATGACCCAGCGGCTGTGCCTCGGCCGCGCGCTGGTCCATGACCCGGACGTTCTGGTGTTGGATGAACCCGCCGCGGGGCTCGACCCGCAGGCTCGGGTCGAGTTGAAGCATCTCATCCGGCTGCTGGCGGCCGACGGCAAGACCCTGTTGATTTCATCACACATTCTATCCGAACTTGGCGAGATGTGCGACTCGCTCATTTTCATCAACCATGGCTCCATCATCCACGACGGCGACGCCGCCTCGCTGATGCGCCAAACCGATGCCGGCGGCGGCATCTATCTGAATGTGCAGTTGGCTAGCAACCCGGAAGCCTTGGCCGCCTGGTGCCTGATGCAGCCCAACGTCAAGCTCGTGGAAGCCGGCAAACACGGCGGACGCCTGCGCCTGGCGACCGACGATCCGACACAAGCCGCCGCCCTGTTGTCCCGCATGGTCAAGGATGGCTTGCCGGTCATGGAGTTTCATCGCGAGCAACGCAACCTGGAAGACGCCTTCATGGCCATGGTCGGGCGACCGGGGATGCAGCCGCCCCCCTTGCCAAGCCAGCCTGAATCCATGGATTAAAAGGCGCCGTATGATAGAGCTATCCGTCCCATCCGTCCCATCCGTCCCATCCGTCCCATCCGTCCCATCCGTCCCATCCGTCCCATCCGTCCCATCCGTCCCATCCGTCCCATCCCACCATGCCCACCGCCCCTCCCACGACTCCCGCGCCGGCCGCGCTGCTGGCGGATTTCTCCGACCGGCTCAGTCCGATTGTGGTGAAGGAATTGCGCCAAGGCCTGCGCCAGCCGACCTTCGTGATAGCCTTTTTGTGTTTGCAGGTGTTGCTCTGCATTGTGGTGTTGGTGGCGGTGCTTAGCGCGCCGGTCGGCTCGCATGCCGGCCTGCGGGTGGGCAGCACCGTGAGCGGGTTTTTCTTTGTCCTGTTGGGCATCGCCATCCTGGTGGTCCAACCGCTGCGCGGCTTGGGCGCGCTGGCCACCGAAATCAAGGCGGACACCCTCGATCTGCTGTTGCTCACCCGCCTGAATTCCTGGCGCATCACGTTTGGCAAATGGCTCGCGCTGGTCAGTCAGTCGGCGCTGTTGGTGGTGGCGGTGTTGCCCTATCTGATCTTGCGCTATTACCTCGGCGGCATGCAGTTGTTCTCCGAGTTGTTGGCACTGCTGACCCTCTTCATCGCGTCGGCCAGCTTCACCGGGGTGACGGTGGGGTTCTCGGCCACCGCCTCGCTGGTGATCCGCGGGTTGGTGGCGCTGGGCATTCTGCTGGTGCTGCTGGTGGTGCCCAACATGCTGGCGGCATCAATGATGCGCGGTGGTCCGCTGGTCCTCACGTTGTCCACCCGGGCGGAGGTATACGGCTATGCCGGATTCATCTTGATGCTGGTGTTTTTTGGTTATTATTTCCTGGAAATGGGTGCCACCCAGATTGCGCCAGCTGCGGAAAACCGCAGCACCTGCAAGCGCCTCGTCGGTTTGGTCGTGCTGGGCTTGCTGGCCTGGCTGTTACCTAACGACGGAAACGCGCTGTTTCCCTGTTGGCTGATCGTGGCGTCGCTGTTGATAGTCGATGCGCTGAGTGAGCGCCCCGAGTTTGCGGCCTCGGTGTTGCGGCCATTCCGGCGGCTCGGGCCGCTGCGGTATCTGGCGAGTGCGTTCCTGTTGCCCGGTTGGGCGAGCGGGATCTTCTTTGTGGCGTTGCTAGTCGGCATCACTCTGGCTTTGGTCAAGGCGGATGTCCTGATCAATCGCACGTATGCCGACGAGTTGCGGGCGTTCGGGCCGTTGTGGTTGGCGGCGTTGTTATTGCCCGCCGTCGTGGTGTCCGTATTCATGCGCAAGGCCAAAAATCTCTTCACCGCTTACACCGTGGTGTTCATCGCGTCGCTGATTGTCGCGCTGGTGTTTTTCATCATCGGCCAGACCACCAACACGACCAAACAAATGATGTGGCTCGTTCCCGTCTGCCCGTCGCTGGGGATCATGTCCTATGGCGATTACGGTCGCGCCAACCTTAAAGGGGACTTGCTCCTGTGTCTGGCGCTCATTCCCTGCGGCGTTTTTTGGCTGGTCCTGCTCTTGCGGAGTCTGGCCCATTGGACACGCATCCGCACATTGGACCATTCCCTCGATGCCAAGCCCCCAGCCGCCGTAGTGACCGCCACCCCCGATGCTGCCTGACTCACAGATGCTGTTAGATGCCGCCCGCCAGGCTGCCGCGTGTGCCGCACGGCTGCGCCTGCCGCTGCGCACCCGGGTGTGGCAAGGCGCGGCCGGCGAGCTGGCCGGCGCGGGCACCGGCGCCTCGATGGATTTTCAAGACCACCGGCCTTACTTTCCCGGCGACGATCCGCGCCACATCAACTGGCAGGCGTATGCCCGCACCGGCCAATACACGATGAAACTCTATCGCGAGGAAGTGCGGCCCTCCGTGGACATTCTCTTCGACGCTTCGCCCTCGATGTTTCTAACGCCTGAGAAGGCGCTGCGCAGCGCCGGCTTGTTGCACTTCACGCTGGAATGCGCCCAACGCGGCGGCGCGGCACTCTCGATTCATTTGTTAGGCCAAACCGCGGCGCGGGCCATCGAGCCCGCCAGCGTGGCGGCCATGCGCTGGGTGGACGAGTTGCCTGCGGCCACCGCCTCACCTAACACCCTGCCCGACCTGCACGCCATCCGCCTCCGGCCTAACGGCCTGCGTGTCTGGATATCCGACCTGTTATGCACCGGCGACCCGGCCGTGCCGCTGCGCGCGCTCGGGCACGGCCACGGGTCCGGCATCATCCTCTGCCCGTTCGCGCCGGAGGAAGCCGCGCCGGAGTGGGCGGGGGCCTGCGATTTTCTGGATGTGGAATCCGGCCGGCGTGAGGCCCGCCACATCGATGCGGGCGTGCTGCGCCGCTACCGGGCCGCCTACGATGCCCATTTCCAGCTATGGAAGGAACAAGCGCGGCGTTTCCGCACGCCGCTGGCGCGGATAGCCGCCACCGGCTCGTTAGAATCCGCCCTGGCCAGCGGCGCCCTGCCCGCCGGCGCCGTGGAAACCGGGACTTGAGGTGGCGGGGACCTGTCCGACCTGTCCGACCTCACATCTGTTATTATGCCGGAGTTCCGGCTGGCACAAGCGGGACCCTTGTGGCTAACCTTGCACGTGCCGCTCAGCTTCGCCAATCCCCTGGGACTGCTCGCCTTGTTAGGCGTGCCGGCGGTGCTGGCCATCCACTACTTGCAGCGCCGCACCCGCACCATACCCGTCGCGACGCTCTTTCTCATCGAGCAACGGCGGGATCAATCGCGGATGGGCCGGCGCTTCGAGCGGCTGATTGGCTCGTGGCCGATGTGGCTGCAATTGCTGATCGTGGTGTTGCTGGCCGCCCACCTGTCCCAACCGCGCTGGCCGCTGGCGGGCTCAGTGCAACGGCTGGCGGTGGTCGTCGATGGCTCGGCGTCCATGCGCGTCTCCAAGCGCGACTTGCTGCACCAACTCACCACCGTCGCTCAGCGTTGCCAGAGCCTGGCCCGCCGCACCGAGTATCTGGTTTTGCTAGATGATCCGACCCAAGCGCGGCTATACGCGGGCGATTCCCTGCCCGCGATGCTGCAGGCGCTCGAGCGCTGGAACCCGGTGGGCGGACCAGTGGATCCAACGCCGAGCCTGCGTCTGGCCCGCGAGCGGGTCGGCAAGCACGGGTTGGTGGTTTACGCCACCGACACACCGCTTGAGAAATTACCGGCAGACGCCGTCCTGCTGGCGGTTGGCCACCCGCTCGCCAACATCGGAATCACCGGCTTGAGCGTCGGCCAACAGGATGGACAAGCCGTGTGGCGGGCCCTGGTTTGCAACCGGAGTGCCAGCCCGCAGACGCGCGCATGGCACCTCGAGTGGGACCAAGGCATGCGCAGCCCCGATGCGCTCGTGCGCCTGGCTGCCGGTGGCATGGAGAGCCTCAGCGCGGCCATGCCCGCGGGTGCCACCCGCCTGCGGCTTGTGTTAGATAAGGATGAATTCAGTCTGGATGATTCCTTTGCTTTTCTAACGCCAACGCCCAAGCCCCTGACATACCGTCACAGTTTGCCGGCGGGTTTGAACTGGCTGCCTGAGCGTCTGGGCCGCAGCGTTCCCGGTATGGCCGCGGCAGCGCCCGGCATGGCGGCCGACATCGTGCTGGCGGCAGCCAGCGACGGGCAATTCCCAACCGTGTTAGGGTCGGGGATACTCATGTCGGCAACCGGTGATGCCAACGCCAAGACGCTGGCCCAGCCGGTGGTGGCGGTCCACCATCCAATGGTGGCGGGGTTGTCTTGGGAAACGCTGACCGTGCAGGATGTGCCCATGGTGCCTGCCAAACCCAGCGACGTCGTTTTGGTGTGGTGCGGCCCGCAACCTTTGGTCAGCCTGCGCCCGGTTCCACTGGCGGAGGGAGCTGCGGCCGCCGCCACGCCCGCCCAACAATTGGTGCTGCATTTCAACCCGGAGTTTTCCAACATGGAGCGCCTGCCTGCCGCCGCCGTGTTGTTCCTGCGCTACTGCGAGGAGGTGCGCCTGGCCAAACGTGGCACCTCCCGTGATCAACTCGAACCCCGCCAGGCCCTAGCACCCCTGCTGCCGGGCGAATTGCACGGCGAACTGGTCAGCGAGACGCTTGATCTGGCCGGCAACATCGTGAGTTCACGCAACATCCCACCTAACGGATTGGCCGGGCTGCGGGCGCCGGACGAGCCGGGGTTTCTCCGGGTGCGCGAAGGCGCTACCACTTTGATAGATGGCGCGGTGGCCTTTGCCGATGCCCGCGAGGGCGACTTCCGCGCCTGTGCCACCCGCGTCGCCACCACCGATGTGGCCTCGGATAGCACCGCCGGCGATGCGCTGGGGCCGTGGTGGCCGATGGTCGTGCTGCTGGTGCTGCTGGCCTTGCTCGCATCATGGGCGCTTATCGGCAAAGCCTCCCGCACCCAAACCCATTAACCCGCCCATGCTCAATTCCCCCGAGTGGCTGCTCCTCATCCCCGCCCTGGCCTTCGCCGGTTGGCGCTGGCGCGGCCTCGGCTTGCAGCGCCCGCGGCGCATCCTGATCTTACTGGGGATCATCGCCTTGTTAGCCGAACCGCGGATTCCGAGCCGCCGCGGCGGCATGGACCTGTGGGTGTTGTTGGACCGCTCCGCCTCGACTGCGGACCTGGTGGACCGCAACGTGGCGGAATGGCGGACGTTGTTAGATAAAGCCCGGCCGTCGCGGCGCGACACCCTGCATGTCCTCGACTACGCGGCGGAAGTGCTGCCGGCCGACCCTGGTGGCGGCACCTCGTTGTATGCCAACCGCCGCGGTCAGACCCGCACGGCGCTGGCCTTGGATCATGTGCTGGCCGCGCAGGATGCCGGTCGGCCGGCGCGGGTCTTGGTGTTCACTGATGGTTATGCCACGGAACCGCTGCGCGAAAGCGCCGCCAAACTGGCGGCGGAGGGCATCGCCCTGGACTACCGGCTCATCCAACCCCCGGTGGCGGAGGATGCGCGCATCGCCAGTTTGGACTTGCCGGCGCGCGTGCAGTTAGGTGAGGCGTTTGTCCTGCGTCTAACCGTGGTGGGGACCGGCAACCGGGTCATTCCCTTGAACCTGCGCCGCGATGGCCAGGCGGCGGGCAACTCCAGCGTGAAATTGCGCGACGGGCGCGGCACCCTGGAAATCGTCGACCACCTCGCTCAAGCGGGGGCGCATCGCTACGAGGCGGAAATCCTGCCGGAACACGACGCGCATCCGGGGAACAACCGCGCGTCCCGTTGGGTCGAGGTGGTCGGTGGTCCTCGGTTGCTGCTCATCACCCGTTTTCCTAACGACCCGTTGGCTGAGGTGTTCCGCGCGCAGGGTCTAACCGTCGACCTCGTCACCGACCCGCAGACCGCCGATGAAGGCCGCCTGGCGGGCGCGCGGGCAGTGGTGATCCACAATGTGCCGGCATTTGACTTGCGGCCCGAGTTTCTGCGCGCCTTCGACTTTTTTGTCCGCGAGCAGGGCGGCGGCTTGCTCATGGTGGGCGGCAAGCATGCCTTCGGCGCGGGCGGCTATTTTCAATCCGCCATTGATCCCTTGTTGCCGGTGTCCATGGAACTCAAAAACGACCACCGCAAGCTGATGGTGGCCATGGCCATCGTGCTCGACCGCTCCGGTTCCATGGCGGCCACCGTGCCCGGCCCGGCCGGCCAACAACTCACCAAGATCGACATGGCCAACGCCGGTGCCGCCGGCGCCATTGAATTGTTAGGACAAGGCGATTTTGTGGGCGTCCATGCCGTGGACAGCGAGCCGTATTGCATTGTGCCGATGGGCCTGGTCGGCAACCGCAAGGCCGAGATGCTCGGCCGCATCCGCAGCATCCAATCGATGGGCGGCGGCATCTTCATCTACAAGGGCTTGGAGGCCGCATGGAATAGCCTGCAACCGCTGGAGGTCGGCACCCGCCACATCATTTTGTTTGCCGACGCCGCGGACTCCGAGGAACCCGGCGCTTACAAGACGCTCCTGCCGCAACTCACCAAGGCGGGTTGCACGGTTTCCGTCATCGGTATGGGCACCCGCGGTGATTGTGATGCTGCTTTGTTAGAGGAGATTGCCAAGCTTGGCAACGGGCGGATCCAGTTCACGGACCAAGCGGCGGAGATCCCGCAGTTGTTCGCGCAGGAAACCATGACCGTGGCCCGCAAGTCATTCATCGATGAGCCATGCGCCACCCAGGCCACGGGCAATTGGGCGGAGATTTCCCCACAGGCGATCGACTGGTTGGGCGAGGTGGATGGCTACAACCTGTCCTATGCCCGGCCGGAGGCGACGGTGGCCTTGGCCAGCAAGGATGAATACCTGGCGCCGCTGGTGGCCACGATGCGGCGCGGCATCGGACGCACGGCGGCGGTGACATTTCCGTTAGGCGGGGAGTTTTCCAACCGGGCGCGGCAATGGCCGGGTTACGCGGATTGCACCAAAACCTTGTCGCGCTGGCTGGTGGGCGACGCCATCCCCGCCGGTCTCGGCCTCGCCCAACACCTCGAAGGCAACCGCCTGACCATCGACTTGAATTATTCTAACGAGGAATGGGCGCGCCGGCTCGCCATCACCCCGCCGCGGCTTAAACTCTCCGTCGGCGCGGATCACCCGCGCGGCCTTGAAATCCCGTGGCAACGGCTGGCGCCCGGGCATTTTTCCGCGGCCGTCGAGTTGGAAGACAATGAAACCGTGCGTGGCGTGGTGCAGGCAGGCGAACACGCGTTGCCCTTCGGGCCTATCAATGTTGGAGTATCCGCGGAGTGGGCCTTTGATGCGGAGCGCCTCCAGGAATTGCGCGCAGTGGCCACCCGCACCGGCGGCCGTGAGTTGCTGGATCTGGCGCATGCCTGGTTGCGGCCGCCAGTGAGCCAACGACTCGACCTGCGGCTGCCGCTGGTCATGCTCATTCTGCTCGGTGTGCTTGGCGATGCCTTGGTGACCCGCATGGGCCTTGTCCTGCGCCTAACACCGCTGCTGGCGTGGGTCCGCGCCTATAACGGCAGGCCAGCCCGGCAGGTCACTCCCCAGTCCCGCTGGTTGAGGATTTTCCGCCGTCCTCCCAGCCCGCCCGCCACGCCGGCGGTCCCGTCCGACGCTCCACCGGACGCGGCTGGGCCACCGCCGGTCGCTGCGGACGAGGCCCGCCGTCGCCGTTTCGATCGCGCCAAACGCGGCGAGTGATGGCGCCGGAATTCACGAGTCGCCCGCTCTTGGCTGGCGGTTGGTGCAGACCTCACTAAACGACCTCGTTCTTGACGAAGTGGCGAACAAGCACAATTCCCAACAGTACAATTCCCTGAAGTCGCGGCAGATCGTGGCCATGAAAACCACTGTGACACCGGGCTGCACCGCAGTGCAATCAGGCGCGCACGGGTCTTATCCCACCGTCCTGACCGTCAACTGGCGGGCGCTGAACAGGCTGGCTTGGGCATCTTCCCGCAACACCCGAGCCCCGCTCGTGCGGCGCGGCCCGAAGTGATTGCGATAGTGTGCAAATACCCCGTCCACGTAGGATTTCGAGCCTAACACCAAGCCGTCGGTGAAGTATCGCACCCGGCAGCGCAGCAATGCGGCGCGACCCAATTTCCCCTGCCGTTGTTTCTCCGCGGCGGCCTCTTCGCTGCCAATTCCCGCCTGCTTCTGCTTCCTGGCGCTGTCGCGACTAACATCCGACCGCTCACGGCCGTCCTCAAACAACCAGCACCGGTAGATTTCCGCAGCG
>CAIKDP010000121.1 GCA_903826205.1 Akkermansiaceae bacterium | reverse complement strand
GTCTGGCGGCACCGTTGCCGGTCGCGGATTATTTCAATCCAGCTGACCTGCGCGTGTTGTTTTCCGAGATCCATCAGCCACATCCGGACTCTTGATCGCGCTGAATGGCGGAATTTGCCTGAAATTCGCCCGGATGTCCTCTCGGCCTCGTTAGATAAGGAAATCGTTGGGCATCTTGGCGACGCTGTGGCATTAGGCCTGTTGCGCAGACTGTCAAGCGCCTATGCCCTGGCAATCCTACTCGAAGATATGCGGCGACGGGAACTCGTGCCGGAGCTTGGCGATCTGCGACTCATCACGCCCGCAACCGGCGACTTGCCACCCGGATTCGATGAAGACTGGGATCGTGGCACGGCCAAGACCACGGGTGCAATCACCGAGTGGCAACCGCCGCACCACTTTGTTGATAGACAACTGCGCGGACCCTACACGCTGTGGCATCACACCCATACCTTTGAGGAACTCAACGGCGGCACCCTCTGCCTGGACCACGTACGCTATCGTCCGCGGGGCGGGGCCTTGGTCCATTGGCTTTTTGTGCGGCGCGATGTGGAACGCATTTTCACCTATCGCCAGTATCGGCTCAAACAATTATTTCCACCAGCCCCGCCACATCAGGCGTAATCGCCATCGGATCCACCCACCCTGAAAGGATCAAAGGATTGAACTTGGAATCGTCAGTGAATCGTCCCAATCTGCCCGGCAACCGCCATCGTTTTGCATCATGTCCCTCATCTCAGTTAGCGATTTTCTGGCATTGATGTATCTGCGGATTGGTAAAATCGGACTCGTTCTGGGCTGCGGGCTCGTCCCAGCCGTCACGGCCTCAGCCGCGGAACCGTTGCGACTCGAAAACACCCACATCGCCGTCGATATCGACGCGGAGACCGGCGGTATCCGCAGCATCCGCGACAAGGAGCGGGAGCTGACATATCAAGTGCCGGGCATTGGCTTCGCCATCACGACCGACGCGGGCGCAGTGCGCTCGGAGAACGCGCGGGCAGTCAAGCACAGCGGCGGCGAGGCGGAGCTCGAATTCGCGGCGGGCGGCCTGGAGGTTGGCCTGCATTTCCGTCTGCGGCCCGACGACCGGTTTGTGGAGAAATGGCTCGTGATCCGATCCGCCGGGGGCAAGCCGTATTTCTTGAAGGAGGTGGTCATGGAGGACGTGACCGCAGCCGCCTCGTTCTCGACGATTCATTTTCACGACGACCAGTCGAACTGGCATTGCCCGATCAACTTCTTCCTGCGCGGTGACAACGGGGGCTGTTTCGCCGGACTGGAATACCCGTGGTGGGATTATGAATTGCGCGGCAACACCGGCTTCCGGCTCGGCTACAAACCCAACTACCCGGTGACCGCCGGCGAAGTGAACACGAGCGAGACCTACTTTCTCGGCGTCTATCGGAAAGAAGGCATCTCACGCGAATCACACGGGCCGTATCCGGGCCGGCGCACGACAGAGCTCATGGAGTTCGCCAAGGACACAGGGCTCTTCCAACATTTCAAGGACAGGAAGATTCCAGCCGAGGCCGTTGCGCCGGAAGTGTTAGACTGGGGCGAGGTCTGGGCGATGCAGGATTTCATGCGCACCGTGTTACCCGAGCAGCCACTGCCGGAGGATGGATACTGGGTGTGGCAGAACGGCTGGTGGGCCAGCTTGTTTGAGCCCAAGCCCGAAATCATCACCCTACTTAAAGCCGCAGGCGTCCACGACATCATGACGGCGCACACCTGGTACGGGCGCGGCAATCATCCGACGGCGGAGCCGTATCTCTCGCAGATGCGCGCCGAGCCGCTGGGTTTTCCGTCCGACAAAGGAATCGCCGGACTTCCCGGCGAGGCCGGCCCGGCCTTTGGTCTGCACTCGCCGCACAATGTGTTCCTCGACCAATTCAAACCGGGCGAATTCACCCCGGACTTCCGTGCGCCGCAAGTCATGGAGCAATTCATCGGGCAGGCGCGCGAAAACGGCATCCACGTGAGTAGCTTCAGCCTGCCGGGAATCTGGTTCGATCAAAAACCGGAGTGGGGTTCGGTCGATGCGGAGGGCAAGCCCAGCGAATATATCTTCGGCCGCAAGGTCTCATGCCCCGCGAGTGACGATGCCATGAAGCATCTGCTTGCCACGCACGAAGCCGTCTTCACCAAATACCAACCGCGCTGGTGGGGTTGGGACGGGCGTTGGATGAGCTATTGGGAGGTGCCAGCCTACCGCCCCGGTCCCAAGGGGCTCGGCGCCGATCCATGCTTTGCCAAAGATCATGGTCACTTGCCGGGCGACAATTTCTATCGGGAGTGGCGCAACATCCAAAACTTCCTTGCCGAGATCCGTCGCCGCCATCCCCGCATGTGCCTCGAACAATACTGCGGCCTCAAACGCGGCGGCCCCTGGGCACTGCGCCACCTCAACGCCGACGACGGCTACTACGAATCCAATGGCGCGGACATGAACCGCCTGCAAACCTGGCACAACCAGAACGACCGCTTCCGACCGGTCTACACCAACTACGCCGCCCTCTTCGGCGACACCTCGCGCAGCTTCCAATTCAACGTTCTCACCACGCTCAGCACCACGTCGTATTGCCAGATCGGCCCCGGCTTCAAAGCCCTCGCCCTCGCGGAAAACCGGGTGTTCCTCCAACACTGGCGCGCCTGGGCCACCACCAACCTCGCCTACCTGAAAGTCAAGCGCGACCTCTTCGACTGCCCTGGCTACGCGCCCGTTGACGGCAGCGCGCACATCATCGGCGACCGGGGTTTTCTGTTCCTCTTTCCCGGCGGCTTCGACCGCAACATCACCCGCCAAAAAACCGTCCGCGCCTCGATCCCGCTCAACCGCTGGCTCGGCCTGAAGGAAGATAGCGCCGCCGTCTATCAAATCACCGAGGTCTATCCGCACCCCGGCACCGAGCGGGGGCTCTGCCGCTACGGCGATGACTTCCTCCATGATATGCCCAAGGACTCCGCCGTGATCCTCTCCCTAACACCCGCCCCCGCCGGCCGACAACCCCGGCCCGTCATCAGAGAATCCGACAGCGACGTTATCGTTGTGAGAGCCTTCCCCACCCGGGAATAACAGGTGGTCCTCAGAGGGGCGCGACTGAATATTGCGGCGCCTCAATCACCATGCGGGACTCCCCGAAGAACTCCTTGGTGAACTCTTCGGTTGCAAATCCGATGATTCCGCGCCACGTTACCCAGACATGACTCACCCAGACCTCACCCAACGCCCGCCGCGCAGTGCCCGTGTCCGCCTCGGCGGGTTTGTCATTCTGCCCCGCATCCTCGACAAGTGCCGCGCCACGCTCGCCGGGAAGAACGGTGACTACAACTACGCTTGTCCGCTCGACCAGCGATTCTTCGCCTTCACCCGCATCGATCCGGAAGCGCTCAAGACCGAGGTCGCGAAAGGCCTCGGCGACGCTGCCGTGCTCGCATGGATCCAGGCCAACGCACCCCACCAACCTGCCGATCACGAGATCGAATCCTGGAGCCGCTTCCGCGAAAACTCCGCGCCGGGCGACAACGGCAGCCGCAGTTACATCAGCGGTGCGATTGAAGAGGCCGGCGGTGCGGAGCGCGAGGACCTGGCCACTTGGTTCGAGTGGCTCGATTACGATGACTATGTGAGTTTCGGCGGAGTGTAACCATGCCAAGTTTGCGGTTCAGCTTTGCCTGCAGGATGGATTGTGTCGTGGTTGCCGGGGCAAGGAATCAGAGGATCATTGCACGGTCAACCCCGCGGGTCCAGCCTGTGATCACGGCGGTTTTCGATTTCATGATGCCTGAGTCATATCACGAGTGCTGAATGATTGCATCGCCTGCTGCGACAGCGTAGAGCGTGATCACGCCCACAGTCTATCAGAAACCGCCTGAACCCACCGTCCCCTTCAAGCACCACCACTCGCGGGCTGGCGAGTCGTTTTCATCCGCTCTTGGCTGCCGGATTTTCAGGGTTGATAGAACGGGGTAAGCACGGCGATGACCTTTTCGACAAGTTCAGCCTCGCTGAGCTTGCCGGTGTGGCGGAAGGCGATTGCGCCACCCGGGGCGACGAGCAAGGTGTGGGGCTGCGGCCCGGCCCACTCCGAGTCCAGCGCCTTGATGAGGGCGTCCATGCCCGGCTCGGTAAAGAGGTAGTTGTTAGTGGTGCGGCCTTCCTTGGTTAGACCAGCTTGCAAGTGGTCGGGCAGACCGGCGTGGTATTTGCGCAGGAAGCGTTCGGCCTTGGCCTTGTCCGCCGGCAAATCGGTGGACAAGGTCACGAGTTCAAACGGGCGCAGGCCCATGCGGCGGGCGACCCGGACGAGGCCGGGGAATTCCTCGACGCAAGGGGCGCAGGTGGTTGACCAAACATTGATCAGCCGGAATTTGTCCGTCGGATTGGCACGCAGCTTCGCCACTCCGGCAGCGTCGATCAATTCAATGGTAACTGGAACCGCTGCCCATTTTGCGTCGTCCTTGGCCACCTCGTCTTTTTTCATGCGCCACTTGGTCGAACAGCCGAGGGGACCGGTGACGGCCACGGGTACGGGTTGGCCGGCCACAAGGGCGGCGATGGCGTTGCGCAGGTCCGGTTTCTTGACATATTCCTCGCCGGGAAAGCGGCAGTCGTCAATCCGGCCCTTGTAACGGAGTTTGCGAGCCTCATCGAAGAGAAAAACGTGTGGCGTGGCAAGACAGCCGTAGGCCATGGCCGCGGCTTGGGTTTCACCGTCATACAGGAACGGAAAAGGGAAACCCATCTCCTTGGCGTAGAGTTTCATTTCAGGGAAGCTGTCGCCATATTTCGAAAAACCCAACTCGTCCGGACGCAGCCCATCCGGGTGATTCGGGTTGATCGCGACAACACCCAGCCCGTGGTCCTTGAACTCCTGATAGATCCTGATCAGGCGCGGTTCGGCGGCATGGGATACCGGGCAATGGTTGGAGGTGAACACGACAGCAAGGAACTTCGAGTCCTTGAAGTCGTCCAGCGTCAGGATTTTGTCGTCGATGCCGATGAGCTTGAAGGCGGGTGCCGGGGCGCCGATTTCAAGCCCCTTGAGGCCCGGCGGGTTCTGCGCGCGGGCGGCAAGAGACAGGCTGACAAACAACAGGGTGTGGGTGAGAAATTCGCGGAGATGCATGGCATTTAATGTTAGATAGACCACCGCAGATCACTGTAGATGGTCGGGGAAGGCTTGGCGAAAGCAGTTATTTCCACAAACCCCACCACTTCAGGCGTAAGTGCCATCGGATCAACCCACTGACCCAGCGAAGCGCCGGGACTTGACAAGTCCCGTTAGATGAGTGCCGGGCATGGCGCTTGCAAACCGCCGCCACGGTCAGTAGCTGCGGCTACCAGCCGCAGTCGCGAGTGGAGGTTCTTGGGCGGCTCATCCGCCGCGCCTTGGCACCGCCCATGCGGGCGGATAAGTCGGCGGACCGAGCCGGTCCGCCCTACCCAGCGAGCTGCGTACACTTCATCTCCTTCTGCGCAGCAGACCCGCGCCTAACAACAAGCCCGCCAGCACGTTGGACACCTCGGGCACCGCGGAGTAGGTATAAGTGAGGGTGTTGCCATCCGTGAAAGAGAAGCTGCCGGCGGTGGGTGCTGACAAGGAAGTGTTGTCGGTATTGTAAGGCCGTAGAAAGAGCAGGTGGCCGGCCCGGAGGGCGGAGAAAAAGGGGTATTTGAGAGATGGCTACGCCTGAAAATGAAGGATTTGCCCGCGGGCGGCAATTCGCTCAAACGAGCGACAGTTCATGTGAACACTCCTCCCCTGCGGCGTCCCTGGCTTCCGCTGCACACGCAACATGCCACAGACAAATTGCAGCCGGCGGGCGGGCATTCCGATGAGGAATTGTTGAAGCGGCTGCAAGCCAGCAGCAATGAGGCGGAAGTGGCGGTGGTAACCAAACGCCTGACAGAGTATCGGAAGCTGGGGGTGAATTCACGTCTCGGCTTGCGCGACACCGCAAATCTGAAGCATCCAAGTTCGGACTTGCTGGTTGTCCACTCCAGATGCATGCTGCCTGCATGAAGACAGCTGCCACCTTCACCGCCCGCGTGTTACGCGATGGGGAATGGTTCGTGGCTTTTTCTCCCGAATTTCCCGATGGCAACGGCCAGGGACTCACTGAGGAAGAAGCCCTTGAATCCCTCCGTGAGTCGATCCTGCTGCTGCTGGAAGATCGTCGCGAGGACGCCAGGGCGAGCTTGAGCAGCGGCGAGAAACTGATCCCGCTCGCCCTTGCATGAAACGCCCCTACACCTATCTGGGGACCGTCAGTGGCATGTGCCGCGAATGCCGTGCGCTGGTGCCCGCGCGGGTGATCGAGGAGGGCGGCGCGGTCTATCAGGAACGGCTGTGCCCGGCCTGCGGCCCGAGCCGCGTCCGACTCGCGGATGATGTGGCGTGGTATCAGGAGCGCATCCGCCAAACGGTGAATTGCAAAGCTGCGCACGTTCCGGGCAATCCGGTTAGGCAGGGC
The DNA here is from genome assembly GCA_903826205.1 of Akkermansiaceae bacterium. GTDB lineage: Bacteria > Verrucomicrobiota > Verrucomicrobiia > Verrucomicrobiales > Akkermansiaceae > Luteolibacter. Next base: position 8,547 of record CAIKDP010000121.1, on the reverse strand, counting down.
TGTCCGCTGGATTGCGGGCCCTGCGCGTTTCACGCCAATGCCTGCCGCCTGCCGGTGTTTTCAGTCACCAACGCGTGCAACATGGATTGCCCGATCTGCTTCACCTACAACCGCAGCGACCGGCAATACCACATGTCGCGTGAGGAGTTGTGCCGCTTGCTCGACCCGTTGATTGAGCGCGCCGGGCCGTTTGACCTGATCAACATCACCGGCGGGGAACCGACCATGCACCCGGACATCCTGTCGTTGCTCAAGGAGTGCCAACGTCCGGAAATCGGCCGGGTGACGATGAACACCAACGGATTGCGACTCGCCAAGGATGAGGACTTTTGCCGCGCGCTGGCGGATCTGGGGGTCTATGTGGTGCTCTCGTTCGACACCTTCCGCCCTGAAACCGCGATGAAAATCCATGGTGGCAATGTGATTGATCGGAAACTGCGCGCGCTGGAAAACCTGGAGCGCTTCGGCATCGGCACCACCCTGTTGAATGTGATGATCCGCGGCCTCAACGAGGATGGGATCGGCGGCGTGATCGAACTGGCCAAATCCCACCGCGTGGTGCGCAGCATCACGATCCAAACCATGACCTTCACCGGCCAGGGCGGCAAAAACTTCAAGCCGCACGAAACGATGCCGCTGGACGCCGCCGTCCGCGCGATTGAATCCGCCACTGCCGAAGCGATGCGCCCCACCCATTTTTTTCCCCACGCCGGCGCACATCCGCTGTGTTACAGCGTGGCCTACTATCTGAAAGACGGCGGGAACTACCATTCTCTAACGGATGTTTTCACCGTCCCTGAACTCCGGCAGATGTTGGGCCACGGGTACCTGATGCAACCGGATGAGAACAGCCAGACGTTGTTCCAGCAGGCCATCGACCGCTTGTGGGCGGATGGCGACGAGCGCGGACTGCTGCCGGTGGTCAGGCGCTTGCTGGGCAAGATGTATCCGCCCGGTCCGGCGCTCACGCAGGCGCAGCGCCAGGCGCTGGCCGAGGACAACCTGCTCACCGTCTATGTGCACTCGCACATGGATGAGGACACGCTGGATTTGGCGCGTCTGGTGGCATGCCCGGACCAAGTGCCAGATCCCGATGGGCGGCTGATTCCCGCCTGCGCCTACAATCTGTTTTATCGTCAGAAAGACCCGCGTTTCTGGCTGGATCCCAACAAATGAGCACCTATCTAACCACCACCCAGTCGCTCTGCCGCATCTGCCGCCGCTTGATTCCGGCGCAGGTGCTCATTGATGACGGCAGCGTGTGGTTTCACAAAATCTGCCCGGAACATGGGTTTCAAAAGGCCCGAGTGCATGGCGATGCCGCCGCCTATCTGCAATTGGGCGATTATCATTCCCCCGCCACCGTCCCGCTAGAATTCGCCACCGCCAGCAAGGGTTGCCCGGATTCCTGCGGGCTGTGTCCGGAGCATGAGCAACATGTCTGCCTGCCCATCCTCGAAATCACCGACCACTGCAACCTGGAATGTCCGGTCTGCCTCGTGGACAATCCCGGCAAGCGCCATCTGACACGTGAGGAGGTCGCCCCCATGCTCGATGCCCTCATCCGCTCCGAGGGGCGCATCGACGTGCTCAATCTATCCGGCGGCGAGCCGACCCTCAGCCCGCATTTCCGCGGGATCGTCGAGGAATGCCTGTCGCGCAAGGAGATCCTCCGGGTGAGCGTGTCCACCAGCGGCACCGTGCTGGTTAGAAACGACGACCTGCTGCGCTTTCTGGCCGACCGGCGGGTGATCATCTCGCTGCAATTCGACGGCATCAGCGATGATGTCTATCTGAAATTGCGCGGCAAGCCGCTGCTGGCGGAGAAACTCCGGCTTATCGACGCCTGCGCCTCCCTCAACGCCCCGATGTCGCTGACGGCCACCGTCGCCAAGGACATCAACGACCATCAGGTGCGGGCCATCGCCGATATCCTGTTTGAGCACGACCACATCCTGAGTGCGATGTTCCAACCCGCCGCCTATACCGGCAACGGTGCCCACATGGAGCGCCCGCTCGACGCCACGACCACCTCCGATGTCATCGCCGGTCTTACGGGCGCAGGCAAGGGCACGGTGGCTGCCACGGATTTTTCGCCCTTGCCGTGCAGCCATCCGGGGTGCTTTTCCCTGTCGTTTTACCTCAAGAGCGAAGGCGGCCGGTTTTTGCCGATCAAGCGTCTGGTCAGCCCCGAGCGCTATCTCGGACTGATCCAAAACCGCGCCATCTTCGGCACCGATGCCGACAGCTTCCAACAAGTCACCGATGCCGTCTATGATATCTGGGCCGGAATCCCGCCACTCGGCAATAGCCGGCTCACCCCGCCTGCCGGGGGCTGCGAGCCGGGTTGTGGCTGCAACCCGTTTCTGTCGGAGCAGGCGCTTAAAGCGGTTAGAAAGATGCTGACCACGGCGACAGCCGGTGGCTATTCGCCGCGCAAGGCGCTGGAGACGGGCGAGCGGTCGGTAAAATCCATCTTCATCCATCAATTCATGGACCCGGACACATTCGATCTCGCCCGCGCCCGCAAATGCTGCCAGGTTTACCCGCAACCGGACGGACGTCTGATGCCGGCCTGTGTCTTTAACAACCTGCGACGGGGACGATCATGAACAAGCAGCCACCATCCATGAGTCTGATCTGGCTGACCATCCTTGGCGCCGGAATCCTGCCGCTGTTGATCTATCAGCTTGTGGTTTTCAATGAATGCGGTACGGCGGCCGCCAAGTGTGCGGTCCTGGCCACCCGCGAGATGAGCCACGCCGAACAAGGGCTGGCCATGACCGCCGGCTTTGTCATCAAGCCGGTCTACATGCTGCTGGCATTCATTTGGATTGTCTGGTTGTGGCGGCGGAACGAGCCGGATCTGGCCGCCTTGCGCCGCGGCCTGAGCGCCTTCTGGCTGGGTGAGAATGCCTGCACGCTGAACTATCTGTGCTTCGGCGGACGCTCGGATTTATGGGAGTATTTCCACAACTTTGGCATGGCCGTGGGCTTTGCCTTCATCGCCTGGGCCGTATTGGACGGACTCGATAAGCGCTTGATCAAGCTCAGTCCGCCTCACGAGCGTTGCGCGGCATTGAACCTCTGCAAGACCTGCATCAAATACTCCGAGGTGCCGTGCAAACTCCAGCGGGTGTTCAAACTGTTGCTTCCGGCCACCCTGATCATCGCTGTCATTCCGCTTACTGCCGGGATCAAGAGCGTTGCATACAACGCCGTCGTGATGGGAACCACCGAGCAGTATGCGCTGATGGCAAGCTCACAAGGGTTTGAGAACTCCTATTGTCCGGCCATGGCCATCGTGTTCATCACGGCCTCGTGGCTGGTCATGTTGTTCAAGAAAGACGCTCCCGTGCCGCTCGCCAAGGTGTTGTTTGCCGCCGCGCTCGGGCCACTCGGGTTTGGCTTCATGCGCCTGTTTTTGTCCGGCGCGTTCGCCGACAACCTGCTGTGGTATGTGGTCTGGGAGGAAGTGACGGAATTGTTGTTTGTGGCCGCGGTCGGGTATGTCCTGTGGATTTTCCGGCACACTTTGTTAGCAAAACCGGTTCAAGAGGCGGGTGGAGAAGCAAACCACTGAATGCACTGAAAATATAGTATATGTACTCTTTTAAATCAGTGTCATCAGTGCCATCAGTGGTTTGATTTATCTGCCTAACCATTTGTAGCCCGATTCACCGCCCCCGCGCCATGCTTTCCCTCCTCACCCATGACCTTGGCAAGAAACTGCGCTTCGCGCGGAATTTTCTCGGCCGGCGCATGGTGCATGTGAACCTGCAGATATTATATAACTGCAATTTCCGCTGCGGCATCTGCGACTTCTGGAAAGATGACTACCGGGACAAAGGCCGGTTATCGGCAGCCGAAGCCGAAATTGTTTCCAATAAACTCAACACCATCGGCCCACAGATCATCTCGATCGGTGGCGGCGAGCCGATGCTGCATCCGGAATTGGTGCCTATTGTCGGCGCCCTGAGCCGGCACCATTTCCCTGTGATGATCACCAACGGGTCGCTGGTCACCGAGGTGCTGGCCCGCCAACTCTGGCAGGCCGGGATGATCGAGATCAGCGTGTCCATCGATTACGCCGACCCGCAAAAACACGATGCCCAGCGCGGCAAGCCCGGTGCCTTCGCGCAGGGCATGGCAGCCTTGAAAATCCTGCATGCGACCCGCACGCACCCCGAGCAACGGGTCAACATGATTTCCGTCATCATGGACGACAACCTCGACGAGGTGGAACCGCTCATTGAGCTGTGCCGGGACATGGGCATCACCTATCTGGTCACCCTCTACAGCCACAACCGCGGCAGCAAGCCCGCGCGGGAACCGGCGAGTAACCCGGCCCTCAGGTTGTTAGATCTGAAACGGCGCCACCGCTCCTTTGTGGCCCTGCGCGGGTATCTGGCAAAATTCCCGGCGGCCGTCAGCCGTGCCGCACCCGGCCGCTGCCATGCCGGCCGCAACCTCTGCAACATCGATTGCCGGGGCGAGGTGTCGTTTTGCATCGACCGTTTGGATAAGCCGGCCGGCAAAATTCTAACGGACGAGATGCACGAGATCGCCACCCGCTTGCTGGAAAGTCATCGTACGAATGATTGCCGCGATTGCTGGACGAGTTGCCGTGGCTCGATAGAATCCGTCCTCTACGGCAGCCAGCGGCTGCTCAATGCGTGGGATTACTATCAAATGACCCGCCCGGTGCCGCTGCAGGGGAGGTTTTAGTTTCTCCGCAACTATTTTCCTGATTGACGTCCGGTTGCCGGTCATTACGTTGCGTGAAGCGAACGTGAGCCACGTGAGCCGAAACCAATTCATGCCTGTCGCGCCAGCTACAAGCATGCAACCATCCGCACAGGACCAAACATATGAAGATAGGAATCGACAGCTATTGTTTTCATCGCTATTTCGGGGAAGTCTATGACAACCAGCGGGATCCGGGAAAGAGACTCACCTACGAGGACTTCCTGAACCGAGCCGTGGAGTTGAAGGTGGACGGGGTTTCATTGGAAACCTGCTTTTTCGCGAGCCTTGACGAAGATTATCTAAAAAGTCTCAAGGGCATCATGGATCGGGGCAACCTGGAGTGCATTGTGGCGTGGGGCCACCCGGCTGGGCTGGAAGGCGGCGAAAACATCGCGGCGGTGGCGGATATGGAAGCGCATTTCAGAACCTGCGAAATCCTGGGGACCGATGTGCTGCGCATGGTGGGATCGCATTACGGACTGCGCAACACGCCGCACCGGCCACAGATGGATCGGCTCATCAAGCTCATGCGGGAGTCGGTCAAGCGCGCGGAAGACCGCGGCATCAAGCTGGCGATGGAAAATCATTTTGATTTCACCTGTGACGAAATGTTGGAAATGTTTGAGACGATAGATTCACCCTGCTTCGGCATGACGCTGGACACCGGCAACGCCCTGCGTTACGGCGATGATCCGGTCCAGGCCGCGAAGAAACTCTCGAAATACCTCCACGCGCTACACTTCAAGGATGTCGCCCCGTTGCCGGGTGGCAACCCCGATGACTGGTTCTACTATGCATGCACGGCCATTGGCGACGGCGTGATCGATGTGCCGGCGTTGTGCCAAGCCTTGGATGATTCGGGGTATGACGGGATTTATGCCGTTGAGTTCGACTACCTCCATCCGATGCATGAGAATGAGGAAATCGCCCTAACAAGAAGCATCGACTACATGAAGAAAATCAAAGCGGGGATGGCGCTATGAGAACGATGAACGTGGCCATCATTGGCGGACAATTCATGGGCAAAGCCCACAGCAACGCGTGGAAAAACGCGCCGCATTTTTTTGATCTCAACATCCACCCGGTGATGAAGGTGGCGTGCGACCTTCAGGAAGAGCCGCTGAAAAAGTTTGCCGCCAAATGGGGGTGGCAGGAAACGGAAACCGACTGGAGGAAAGTCATCGCGCGGGATGACATCGACATTGTTGACATTGCGACGCCGCCGGGAGTGCACAGGGACATCGCGGTGGCCGCGGCCAAGGCCGGCAAGCACGTTTTCTGTGAGAAGCCCATCGCGCTCAACACCGCCGAGGCCCAGGAGATGTGCGACGCCGCCGAAGCGGCGGGCATTGTTCACTACCTGAACCATGAATACCGCCGCTGCCCGGCCGTGGCGCTGGCCAAACGCCTGATCGATGAGGGAAAAATCGGCCGCATCTTCCACTGGCGTGGCACCTACCTGCAGGACTGGCTGTGTGATCCGAATTTCCCGTTGACCTGGCATCTGCGCAAGGAGACGGCCGGATCGGGCGCGCAAGCCGGGATCAATTCCCACAGCGTGGATCTTGCCAGGTTTCTGGTTGGGGAAATCAAGAGCGTTGTCGCCATGCAAACCACCTTCGTCAAGGAACGGCCGTTGCCTGGCGCGGTCGCCGGCACCTTCAAAGCCGGCAGCAGCGGCGGCGGTCAAACCGGTCCGGTCACCGTGGAGGACGCAATCGCCATGATCGTTGAGTTTGAAAACGGCGCCATGGGCTCGTTCGAGGCCAGCACCTTCGCGCCCGGCCGGAAAAACTACAACTACTTTGAAATCTACGGCGACAGGGGCAGTTTGTTGTTTGATCTGGAACGCATGAACGAGCTGGAATTTTTCTCGAAGGATGATCCGGAATATGCCCAGGGCTTCAAGAAGATCATCGTCACGGAACCCTGTCATGCCTACGTGGATCACTGGTGGCCGCCGGGACACATCATCGGGTTCGAGCACCTGTTCCATCATGGGGTGGTGGATTTCCTCGATGCCATTGACCGCAAAACCTCGGTTACCCCCAACTTCCTCGACGGCGTGAAAGGCATGCAGGTGTTGGAAGCCGGCCTTGCCGCAGCGCAAACCGGGGTCAAAGTAACCCTGTGAGATCCAAGGCCGAACCTTACCAGAGCTTGTCCAACCTGCGCCCGCAATCCAGCAATCACTAACCAATGACATCCGTTGAACGTTGCCTCACCGTCATCCGTGGCGGCATTCCCGACCGCGTGCCGGTCTGCCTGCATAATTTCATGGTGGCCGCAAGGGAGGCCGGCACCCCGCTCGAGAAGTGCCTAACCGATCCGGAGGCGGCCGCGCGGGTGCATATCCAGGCCGTGGAGAAATACGGCCACGACTGCATCCTCATTGATCTGGACACGACCATGCTGGCCGAGGCGATGGGCGCCCGCCGCGATGCCACACCCGATGAACCCGGACACTTGGCCACACCGGCCATCGACAGCCTTGAGGAGGTTGACCAACTGCGCCCGGTGGACCCCCTGCGCGACGGACGCATTCCGGTCCTGCTGGAAGCCGTGCGCATCATGGCACGCGAACTCGGCGACAGGGTGGCAATCCGGGCGAATGCCGATCAGGGCGCGTTCGCGCTGGCGGCGCTGCTGCGCGGCATGCAGGACTTCATGATGGATCTGGCCGCCGAGCCGGACCATCCCGGAATCCGCCAATTGCTCGAAGTTTCCTATCAAAGCCACCTCGCCACACAACGCGCGCTGATAGATGCGGGCGCGCATTTCACATCGCTGGGCGACAGTGCGGCGGGTCCCGACGTGATTTCCCCGGCCATGTTCGAGCGTTTCGCCCGTCCCTATCAGGAACGTCTCGTGCGCGAACTCGCCGATGACGGCATCTTCACGGTGATCCACATCTGCGGCAACACCACGACCATCCTGGAACAACTCGCGCAGTATCCACGCTGCGGGTTTGAACTGGATTACAAGACCGACCTGCACCGCGCCAAAGCCACCGTGGGTGCCAACCATGTGCTTTTCGGCAACGTCGATCCCAGCGGCATCATCGCACGTGGGACACCGGCACAAGTTCGCGAGACGACGCGACAGTTACTCACCGTGTGGAAACCGGGTGGCAATTTCATCCTCAATTCCGGCTGCGCGATTCCAGCCTCGACCCCGGCGGAGAATCTCCACGCCTTCATGCAGGCGGCGCGGGATTTCGGGATCTATGATTGATGGCTGAGCGCGCCATGAGCCAGCCTTCGTGCAGGATGGAGAGCGGATTGGCTAGAATCCTGGCAAAGCCGAGGGCGCAGGCGGAATGACATTGGGTGCCACAATCCGGTTGCGGACCGAACCGCTCGCAAGCACTCCGGCGCAGCCGCCGCAGGTCCGGCTCATCTAACAAATTTCCGGCAGGCTGGCCCAGTTCCAGGCAGGGATAGAACACCTCGCCGGTGGGTCCCACCACCAGCATGGTGAACGGGCGGCAACTGAATTTTTTCAAATCCCGCAGATACTCCAGATAATCCACCGTGCCCTGGATGCGTGCCCCCTGTTGCTTCGCGGCAATGAGGAAGTCAAAGAACTCGCGGTACTCCGGGTTATTTTCGAGCCGATGGTGGGCCTTGACGCCGACCAATTGCGGGCAAACCGCCAGGCGGAAGCCGCGGTCCCTGGCAAACTGATAGACATCGCGCATATCCGCAAGGTTGTCCGGCGTGGCCACGCTGGAGATAACAATTTGGTATTTCCGTCCGGGGTGACTTGCGGCGCGCGCGATGTTTTCCAGAATTCGCT
>CAIKDP010000120.1 GCA_903826205.1 Akkermansiaceae bacterium | reverse complement strand
CTGGAGATTCACTTCGGCGTCAAGCCGCGCAACCGCTACGACGTGGGCTACCTCGTCCACACCGCCGACTGGACGATGCCGGACCCGGAAGCTGACAGTCCGGTCTATCAATGTTCGCCCAGCTTCAACACGGTGGAACTCGACTCGGCGCTTCAGGTCGGTTCATCCACCGGCACCGAGCTATCCGAAATCACCCTCATGGGTGAAATCACCTGGCGCGAGGGTGCCGGCCAACCGACATCCACGCGCACCTTCGTCGTCGTGGTTGAAAACGACGTGAACCGGGGGACCGAGGGCGTGCCCACCAGTGCCGAGCCTGCCTATCCCGCCGCCGAGTCCATCGCCCTGAAATCCGACGAGGGCTACACAGTCACGGTGAGGAACACGCTCAAGACCTTCAACGCGAACACCGCGACCATCGACCAAATCACGGACGTCATCGCAACTCTTCTAACTACCCTCAAATCAAAAAACGTCATCTGATGAAACGGCGCATCATGCTTCTAACGGTTGTTCTGGTCGCGGGGATTTCCCTCGTCGCCAACGGGGATCGTCTTGGCAACCTGAACAGCAACTCGACGGTTTTCACGCCGACCGATGACGTGGTTGCCGCGAGCGTCACGACGAAAGACGGGTTTCCGGTATTTGAGATTCGCGTGCCGGACGGCTTTGTCGAGGTGCAGGTCCGCGCCAGTCTGACAAATTTCGAGCCGGGGTTTCTCCTGAAGGATGGCGCGAATTTCGTTCTCAACTACATCCCAACCGGCGCGACGGTCGCTGGCCGCAAGGTTTACCGCGCCATGGGGACGACCCATGTGGCAACGTGGAATGTGGGCACCAGTCGATGGACCTTCGGCTACAAGAGCATTTACAGCACCAACACCGCCATCGCGCCGTGGGACATTCCGGGCGCTTCGCTGGTGGGGACGCCCACGGGCACCTTCCTGCTTCAAAAGGAATACTTCGTCTATCGGTTCTGCACCACGGGCATTCCGTCAGACCCTCAGTGGGGGACCGGATCGGGCGACCCTGACGCATGGGTTTACATTGCCAATCAATCCGCCACTCCCGGCGACAACACCGAGTTCAAGCGGCAGGCATGGAGCGCGGCAACCTCGCTGACGGCCCAACTGCAACCGGGTGGCACTCCCGGCTACACCATCCTTTTCCAGCCCAGCAGGGGCAACCTTGGCGCGATTGAATGGATGCAGCAGAACCACGACAAGCTCGTCTGGATCTATCAAGTCGAGTCCCCGGCGGGCAAGCCGAAGCATCCTAACGGCTCGGATGTGTGGAACAGCCTCTATCCGCACGAATGGCGCAAGACCCGCATCACTCTCTTCCAACCATAAACCACACTGACATGACCATGAAAACAAGCATGCTCGCAATCATCGCCGCCCTCCTCGCAAGCGCCCACGCCGCGCCTCCGGGGACCATCCTGAACGCCCGCGAGGAGCTGGCCAGCAGACACGCGGACAAACCCGAGGCGCAAGCCGCAGCCTTGGCGGAGTTCGACGCCAAAAAGACCAAGGAGCTTGGCGAAGGGTGGCGCGAGCGGTTGGCCAAAAGCACCAAACCGGAGATTGACGAACTGGTGGACATCTACACGGAGGGCCACTCGTGCGGCGGTGATTGGAAACGGGCCAGCCCAGCCG
>CAIKDP010000119.1 GCA_903826205.1 Akkermansiaceae bacterium | reverse complement strand
TGTCCGACCTGTCCGACCTGTCCGACCTGTCCGACCTGTCCGACCTGTCCGACCTGTCCGACCTGTCCGACCTGTCCGACCTGTCCGACCTGTCCGACCTGTCCGACCTGTCCGACCTGTCCGATTCTTCCTCGTGTCTCCTACCGCGGCATCGGGAACGCGCGATTGAAGGCGAAGACCTTGTCCCGGATGGCATGCAGCCGCGCTTCGTCCTGTGCCACCGCGAGGGCCTCCTGGATGAAATCGGCCACTTGTTCGGCCTCGGCCTCCCGCATGCCGCGGGTGGTGATGGCGGGGGTGCCGATGCGAATGCCGCTGGGCTTCATGGGTGTGCCGGTATCAAAGGGAATGGAGTTTTTGTTCACCGTGATGCCGGCGAGATCCAAGGCGTGGGAAGCCAGGGTGCCGTCCAGCCCCTTGCCGCGCAGATCGACGAGCATGACGTGGTTGTCGGTGCCACCGGAAACAATCCGGAACCCGTGGTGGGTGAGTCGCGCGGCCAGGGCTTGGGCGTTCCTAACAATCTGATGTTGATAATCCTTGAATTCCGGCTTGAGGGCTTCGCCGAAGCAGACGGCCTTGGCGGCGATGACATGCATGAGCGGGCCGCCCTGGATGCCGGGAAAGACTTGGGCGTCAATCCGTTTGGCAAATTCCTCCTTGCACAGAATGATGCCGCCGCGCGGACCGCGCAGGGATTTGTGGGTGGTGGAGGTGACAAAATCCGCATGCGGGACCGGGTTGGGATGGACGCCACCGGCCACCAGGCCGGCAATGTGCGCCATGTCGACAAAAAGATAGGCCCCGATCTCGCGGGCCAGGCGGCCCATGCGTTCGAAATCGATGATGCGCGGATAGGCGGATGCCCCCACGGTGATGAGCGCGGGTCTGAGAGTGCGGGCGGTGGTTTCCAACTCGTCGTAGTTGATGCGTTCATCCTCGGGGCTCACCCCGTAGTGGGTCACCGCATAAAAACGTCCGGAAAAGTTGGCCTTGTGGCCGTGGGTCAGATGCCCGCCGTGGGCGAGATCCATGGTGAGGATCTTGTCGCCGGGTTGCAGCACGGAAAAATACACCGCGGTGTTGGCCTGTGACCCGGAGTGCGGTTGCACGTTGGCATGCTCCGCCCCGAAAATCGCCTTGGCCCGGTCAATGGCGAGTTGTTCGACGACGTCCACATTTTCACATCCGCCATACCAACGGCGGCCGGGATAGCCTTCGGCATATTTGTTAGTGAGGACCGACCCCTGGGCTTCCATCACTGCGGGTGAGGCGAAGTTTTCCGAGGCGATCAATTCGATGTTGTTGCGCTGGCGCCTTTCTTCGGCGGTGATGGCGGCGTAGACGGGCGGATCCAGCTCGGCAATCCGGCTGCCGGAGGCCTTGAGGACGCGAGCGGTGTGACGTCCGCCTTCAAAGGCGGTGGCAAGGAACGCCTCGACCATGGCGAGGCTGGTGGGGATGTCCGTGAATTTTCCCGCGAGACAAAGGATATTGCAATCATTGTGTTGGCGGATGGTGACCGCTTCCTCCACCGAGCGCGCGTGGGCCGCCCGCACATGGTGGTGGCGGTTGGCTGCAATGCACATGCCCACCCCCGAGGTGCACGCAAGAATCCCGAAATCACAGCTGCCATCCGCCACCGCGCAGGCCACCAGCGCGGCAAAATCGGAGTAATCGACAGGCTCGCGCACCCGGGTGCCGAAGTCATCCACCTGATGACCTGCCGCGGCAAGGTGGGCGGCTACGGCATTCTTGATATCAAAGGCACCGTGGTCGGCACCGAGGGCAATGCGGAAAATTGGTTGGCTCATAGGACGGGCGGGGGGGATTCAACGCGGGGACGGGCAATTTGGAAACCGGAAATTTCAGGATTTTTTCAACTCGGGGTGGCGCACCTCAACTCTTGGATGATCAGCTGCAAGGTGGTCCGCCCACGGAAGGTATTGCGATCGATCGAAAACGCCACATCCCATGGCGGGTCGGGCAACGGGTGCTCACCGCCGCCGAAGAACACGGCATCGCGCTCGTGCTGGCCTTGCCGCAACATCAAGCGCAGGTGCTGGTTTTTCATGTGCAGCGGGCGCCGGCTCAAGTCCACATGGCGCGTCACAAAAACCGGTTGCGGGTTGCCACTGCCGAACGGTTGCAGCAGATCATAACTGTCCAAAAACTCCAGTGACAACTGGTCGAACGTGATCTCGGCGTCATAGTAAAGCTTGGGCAAGCGTTGCTCCGCGCTGGTGGTCGCCAGCACGTAGGCGCAAAACCGCTGGCGGAAGCTCTCAATCTTATCCTCATGGATGGACAGCCCGGCGGCCATCGCATGCCCGCCGCCCGCCACCAAATCATCGCCGCAGGCACGAATCGCTTCCACCAAAGACAGTCCCTCGATGCTGCGGCCGGAACCTTTGCCAAGGCCATCCGCATCAATGGCGATCACAAACGTGGGCTTGTGATATTGCCGCATCAGTCGTGAGGCCACGATGCCCACCACCCCGTGATGCCATTCCCGCGAGCCAAGCACTATCGCCGGATCACACGCCGGGTCGAAGTTGGCAAGCAGATCCATGGCCTGCTGCCGGATCAAGCCTTCGTGGCTTTGCCGTTGGCGATTGTAGGCATCAAGCTTTTGCGCAAGCGCCATCGCTTGCTCGGGGCACTCGGTGGTCAGCACCGCAAGCGCGTCCTCGGGCGCATCCATCCGGCCCGCCGCATTGAGCCGCGGCCCCATGCGAAACCCGATATCCATCGAGGTGGACTCCCCATTCATCCCCACGATCTCTTTCAAAGCCCGCAACCCGGGGTTGAGCGTGTGGGTTAGTTGCTTGATCCCATGGCGCACCATCAGCCGGTTTTCCCCAATCATCGGCACAATGTCGGATATGGTCGCCACCGCCACCAAATCCATGACTTCCTTCAGATCGAGCGCGGCCGGCCGGGTCTTCAACAACGCATGTCCGAGCTTGAAGGTGACCCCGGCGGCGCAGAGGTAGGTGAACTCCTGGCCGCACTTCGGATTCACCACGGCGCAGCAATCGGGCCGCCCGTCCGGTCCCGGCTCATGGTGATCGACGATGAGCACGTCGATGCCGTCCGCCCTGAGCCCCGCCACTTCGTTTACGGAAGCTGTCCCGCAATCCACCGTGATGAGCAAATCCGGCTTGGTGCCTTCCGCCATGCAGCGGGCCAGCGCGGCGTCGCTCAACCCGTAACCCTCCGGTCCCCGTTTCGGGATGAAATGACGCGGCTCCAGGCCATACGCCCGTAAAATCCGCCGCATCAGCGTGATCGAGACCACTCCATCCACGTCATAGTCGCCAAAAATGCACACCCGTTCCTTCCGGTCCACCGCCAACAGGATGCGGGTCACCGCCAAGTGCATGTCCGGCAGCAAAAAGGGATCCGCCAAATCGCGCAGTTTGGGATGCAGATATTCCTCGATGGCCAGCCCTTCGGGCAAACCGCGTTGGTGAATCAGGTGCGCCAATATCGGCGGAAACGAGCCGGACGATCCGTTTTGCTGATTTTGAAACGGTTCGCCACGGGGGATCCAGCATAAAGGCAAGGCTCGCATGAGGTGCACCGACTCTGTCCCGCCAATCCAAAACATACAAGACCGGAAACCCGCTTTTTTGACCTTGGGACGACACAGCGGGACAGCTTGTCCCACCAAAACCGCGACATGCTGTCGCATTCTGGCCTTTCAGCTCCTGATCTTGATCCCACCGTATATTTGTAAATAGCTAATATTCAACATGTTGCGCAAATGATGCAAATCTTGGCACGCATCCTGCAAAAAGAAACGCGCTAACCACCCGCCACCACGGGTTAACCAAAGGAACCAATATTATGTCCAAAATTCTCGGAATCGACCTCGGCACCACCAACTCCTGCATGGCCGTCATGGAGGGTGGCGAGTCCACTGTGCTTGAAAATTCGGAAGGGGCACGCACCACTCCCTCGATTGTGGCCTTTGCCAAAAACGGCGAGCGCCTCGTCGGCCAGGCCGCCAAACGCCAGGCGGTCACCAACCCGAAAAACACGATTTTTTCCGCCAAGCGCCTGATAGGCCGGAAATTCTCGGAGCTCACCGCCGCGGATAAGCGCATGCCTTACGCCATCGTCGCCGCGCCCAATGGCGACGCCCATATTCAGGTGACCGTAGCCGGGGAAACCAAGACCTACTCGCCGCAGGAGATTTCCGCCATGGTGCTCGGCAAGCTCAGGGCCGATGCCGAAGCCAAGCTCGGCGAAAAAATCACCCAGGCCGTCATCACCGTGCCGGCCTATTTCAATGACTCCCAGCGCAACGCCACCAAGGCGGCGGGCGAGATCGCCGGCCTCGAAGTGCTGCGCATCATCAACGAGCCGACGGCCGCCGCCCTCGCCTACGGACTCGACAAGAAAGCCGATGAGAAAATCGCGGTCTATGACCTCGGCGGCGGTACCTTCGACATCTCGGTGCTCGAAATCGGCGACGGCGTGTTTGAAGTGCTCGCCACCGATGGCGATACCCAACTCGGCGGCGACGATTGGGACAACACCCTGATCCAATGGGTCGTCGCGGAATTCAAAAAAGACCAGGGCATCGACCTGTCCAGTCAACCCGATGCGCTCCAGCGCATCAAAGAGGAAGCGGAAAAGGCCAAGATCGCGCTGTCCTCCACCCAGTCCTACGACATCAGCCTGCCCTTCATCACCGCCGACGCCACTGGTCCGAAGCACATCCAACTCACGCTTACCCGCTCGAAATTGGAACAGCTCACCGACTCCCTGTTCGAGCGCACCAAGCAACCCGTCCGCAACTGCCTGGCCGCCTCCGGCCTCAAGGCCTCCCAGATTGACGAGTTGGTGCTCGTCGGCGGCATGACCCGCATGCCCAAGGTCGTCGAAGTGGCCCGCGAACTCGCCGGTCAAACGCCCCACCAAGGAGTCAACCCCGACGAGGTCGTGGCCATCGGCGCAGCCATCCAAGGCGGCGTGCTGCGCGGCGACGTCAAGGATGTCCTCCTGTTGGATGTCACCCCGCTCACCCTGTCCATCGAAACGCTCGGCGGCATCGCCACCGCGATGATCGAGCGCAACACCACCATCCCCGCCAAAAAATCCCAGATCTTCTCCACCGCCGCCGATAACCAACCCGGCGTGGATATCCAAGTCTGCCAAGGCGAGCGCAAGATGTTTGCCGACAACAAACGCCTCGGCAACTTCAAGCTCGACGGCATCGCCGCGGCCCGCCGCGGCGAACCCCAAATCGAGGTCACCTTCGATATCGACGCCAACGGCATCCTCCACGTTTCCGCCAAGGACAAGCAATCCGGCAAGGAACAGAAAATTTCCATCCAAGGGTCCTCAGGCTTGTCCAAAGACGAAATCGAACAAGCCAAACGCGACGCCGAATCCCATGCCGACGAGGACAAAAAACGCGTCGAAAAAGTCGATGCCAAAAACAAGGCCGACAACCTCGTGTTCAGCGTCGAAAAACAACTCGCCGAACTCGGCGACCAGGCACCGGCCGAACTCAAGTCGATGCTCGAAGGCAAAATCAAGGCCGTCAAGGACGCCCTCACCAGCGATGACGTGAACCAAATCAACAGCGCCGTCACCGACCTCGAAAACTCGCTGCAAGCCCTCGCCGCCGCCGCCCAACAAGCGCAGGCCGCCGCCGGTGCCCAGCAAAACCCCGACGTCGAAGCCGCCCCGGAATCCCACGAACCCAAACAAGCCAAGGGCAAGGTCGTGGACGCCGAAGTGGTCGATTGACCGCTGCTCCCCCTTCCACGCCTCCGCGTGGCATCTCACCCCAACCAAACAACAAACAACAACACCAACAAACATATGGCTAACATCAAACCACTCGGACAACGCGTCCTGGTCAAACGTCTCGAAGCTGAAGCAATCAGCGCCGGCGGCATCGTCCTTCCGGACACCGCCAAGGAAAAACCCCAGGAAGCTGAAGTCATCAGCCTCGGCACCGGCGGCAAGGACGACAATGGCAATGCCATCGAGTTCACCGTCAAGGTCGGCGACAAGGTGCTCATCTCCAAATACGGCGGCACTGAAGTCAAACTCGACGGCCAGGAAGTCCTCATCATCAACGAAAGCGACATCCTCGGCATCGTCGGCTGAAGCCGCTAGGTTATTCGTTATAGGTTAGAGGTTATTGGGTGAAAAGCCCATGACTCAGCCTGAGCGAAGCGCCACCCGTTCAACCAATAACAAATAACATCTAACTTCTAACTAACACACACAATGGCCAAACAACTCCAATTCGACGAAGCCGCCCGCCAGGCCCTCCTGCGCGGTGTGGAAAAACTTGCCCGCGCCGTCAAAGCCACACTTGGGCCTGCCGGACGCAACGTCATCATCGACAAGAAATACGGTTCGCCGACCATCACCAAGGACGGTGTGACGGTTGCCAAGGAAATCGAGCTTGAGTGCCCCTATGAAAACATGGGTGCCCAACTCATCCGCGAAGTCTCCAGCAAGACCTCGGACATCGCCGGCGAC
>CAIKDP010000118.1 GCA_903826205.1 Akkermansiaceae bacterium | reverse complement strand
GCCATTGATGGCTGCGACCGCATCGAATTGGACAGCTCCGCCGGTAACGTTGATGCCACCGGTGGCAGCGGCGTTGTTGCCTCCCAACACCAGCTTGCCGGCGGACACGCTCGTCGCTCCCGTGTACCCCAGGTTTCCTGATAGAACCAGGGTCCCCGCCCCCGCCTTGGTCAACGTGAAGCCGCCGCCTGTCTGACTGATTGGTCCACCGACGCTCAGCGTTCCGGCGTTGACGGTCACCGTGCGACTGGCGCCGAGACTCACCGCGCCCGTGCCGAGGTTGAGGTCCCGGGTGCCGGTAAAAGAGAAGTTTCCGGTCCAGCTTTGGGGGTTGTTGTTGCTGTTGGTGAGCGGCCCGGAACTGGTGTTGTCGAGCACAGCGCCACCCACAGCGCCACCCACGGTGAAGACGCCGGGGGCCACCCCGAGCGCTTGGGCGTGATTGATGTTGAGCTGGCCTAACGAGAGCGTCACCCCGCCGCTGAAGCCATTGGCACCCGACAGCGTCCAGGCCCCGCCGCCCAATTTGACCAACCCGCCGGTGCCCGAGATCGTGCCCGCGTATCCCGTGCTGGTACCGTCGCCGCCGACGCTGAGGGTGGCGGCGCCGAGGGTGACGTTGCCGCCGGCCGCCCCGCCGCCTGTGAGGGAGCCGAGCTGGGTGTTGAAGCCGGTGATGTCGAGGCTAACACCCGCGCTGTTAGCCAGAGTGACGGCACTGTTGTTGCCAAAGGCGCCGCTGGCATTGGCCACCGAGGCGACCCCGGCCTTGAGCATGCCGGCGGTGACGCTCGTCGCGCCGCCGTAGGTGCTGGCACCCGCCAGCAGCAGGGTGCCGGCGCCGCTCTTGGCGAGCGCGCCACTGGTCAACGGCGATGCCAGGGTGACCGTCTGGCCGTTGGTGTCGAGACGGCAGGTCTGGTTGGAGACGGTGCTGAAGCGTGCCGAATAGTCGTTGGTGTTGTTGGCACTGAACTGCAGCGTGCCGCCCGTGAAGTGAATCAGCCCGCTGCCGCCCAGCGCGCCACTGCTGGCCAACGCCACCACCCCGACATTCAGATAGGTGCCACCGTCGTAGTTGTTGGAGCCACCGAGCGTCAGTGTCCCCGCCCCGGTCTTGGTTAGAATGCCGCCGCTGCTGGTCAGGGCCGATGCCAGGGTGACGGCCTGACCGTTGGTGTCGATGTTGAAGGCCTGGGCGTCGGCCGTGCTGAAGCGTGCCGAGTAGTCGGTCGTGTTGTTAGAGCTGAAGCGCAGGGTGCCGCCGGCGAAGGTGATTGCGCCGCTGGTGCCGAGCGCGCCGCTGCTGCCGAGCACCAGCACGCCGGCTGCCAGATGGGTGCCGCCGCCGCAGGTGTTGGTGCCGCTCAAGGTCACGCTGCCCGTCTTGTCTTTGGTCAGCATGGTGCCCGCCCCGGTGAGATTGGCGCTGATCGAACCGCTTTCCACATAAACAAACGTTCCGTTGAGGGTGCCGCTGCCAATGATCTGCGCGCCGTTGAGCAAACTGACCGCATCGACTGTCTGGAAGGTCGAGCCCAGATCCAGAATGGCCGTGGCACCGTTCACGTCCAGGGTCCCGGTGCCGGTCCCGAGCGTGCCGGCACCGGCGAGCGCCAGGGTGCCGGCATTGACGAAGGTGCCGCCGTCGTAGGTGTTATGCGCTGTTAGAGTCAGCGTGCCCGCGCCATGTTTGGTTAGAACGCCGCCCGCACTGGTGAGGGCGCTGGCAAGGGTCACCGCCTGGCCGTTGGTATCAAGATGGTAGGCCTGGCCGTCGGCGGGGCTGAAGCGTGCCGAATAATCGGTGGTGTTGCTGGCGCTGAACTGGAGCGTGCCGCCCCCGAAGCTGAGGGTGCCTAGGGTACCCAGCGCGCCGCTGCTGCCCAAGGCCAGCACGTCGCCGTCTATGTTGGTGCCGCCGCTGTAGGAATTGTTACCGCTCAGGGTGACCGTGCCACCGGTGGCTTTGGTCAGGGCGACCCCGTTGCCCGCGAGATTGGCGCCGATGCTGCCCTTTTCCACGGTGAATGAACCACCGGTGAGCGTGCCGCTCAGAATCTGCCCGCCACCGGACACCGTCACCGAACCGGCGATCTGGTTCGTCCCGCCCAGGTTGACGATGGCCGTGGCACCGTCCACCACCAGCATGCCGCCGCTGGCCCCGAGCGTGCCCGCACCGGCAACCCACAAAGTCCCGGCATTGACCGTGGTGCCGCCGTTGTAGGTGTTGGCACCACTGAGGATGAGCGTGCCCGCACCGGTCTTGATGAGGGCGCCGCCACTGCTCGTCAGCGCCGTCGCCAGCGTGACAGTCTGCCCATTCGTGTCAAAATCGTATATCTGGCCGCCGTCCTTGCTGAAGCGGTCCGAGTAGTCGTCGGTGTTGCTGGCGCTGAACTGGAGCGTCCCGCCTAACAGATGAAGCGTACCGCTGGCGCCCAGCGCGCCGCTGCCGCCCAAGGACAGCACGCCGGCCTTCAGGCGCGTGCCACCGCCATAGGTGTTAGCCCCGCTCAGGGTCACCGTGCCGGGGGTGTCTTTTGTTAGAACGGCCGCCGCGCCGGCAAGCCTGGCGTTGATCGAGCCATTATCCACATTGAAGGCGGTGGCGGTGAGCGTGCCGTTGTTGATCCGCGCCCCGTTGATCAGGCTGACCACTCCCACCGTTTGGCTGCTGGTGCCCAGATTGACGAGGGCCGTGACTCCATCCACCGTCAGGGCACCGCCCGCCGCACCAAGCGTGCCGGTCCCGGCCAGAGCCAGCGTGCCGGCACTGACCGTGGTGCCGCCAAGGTAGGTGTTGGCACCGCTCAAGGTCAGGGTGCCGACCCCGGATTTATCCAGGCCGAAGCCGCCGCCAAGGGCTGTGCCATAGGTAAAGGCGCCGGCCACCGCGCGGGTCGTGTCGATCCCCAACGTGGAGGTGGCCGCGAACACCGCATTTCCTAACAGAGAGTCAAGGTTTCCCGCGTCGAATTCCCCGCTGCCACCGGCGTTGACCCGCAACGCGGCCAGGGCACCCACCGTGATCCTGCCTGGCGTCGTTAGACCCGGCAGGGACGCCAGCGTCGTGACATGCAGGGTGCCCTCGTTGACCACGGTGGCGCCGCCATAACTGTTAGATCCGGTCAGGACCACCGTGCCGCCGCCAGTTTTTGTCAGGGCGGCGGTGGCGCCGGCGAGCTTGGCGCTGATGGATCCGTGCTCCACGCTGAAGGATGTGGCGGTGAGAGTGCCGCTGGCGCCGATGATCTGCGCGCCGCTTTGCAAACTGACCGCGCCGAGCGACTGGCTGGTGCCCGCCAAATCGAAAATGGCGGTGAGGCCCGCCACGGTGAGCGCGCCGCCGAGGCTGCCGGAAACGACCAACGTCCCTTCGTTGACGGTGGTGCCGCCGCCATAAGTGTTGGTGGCGGTGAGGCTCAAGGTGCCGGCGCCGCTTTTGATGAGAGCACCGTCGCCATCGATCACGCCGCCGAGGGTCAGGACGCAGGAGTAGCCATCGACCATGAAAGCGCCACGGCCACCACTGGCCAACGTGAACTTCTTGTTATTGCTGGTACTGCTGCCGGCGTATTCCAAGGTGCCGGTGAAGTCGCCGGTTTTGCCCAGAATCACGGCGTTGGCGCTATTGCCGAGCACGCCGTTGCTGCTGGCGTTATTGAGCGTGGCGACCTTCAGGGTGCCTTCCTCCACGGTCAACTGGCCGCCGAACGTGTTGGCACCGGCCAGCATCAGCGTGGCGGGTCCCGCCAAAGTGATGGCCGCCGACCCCGCGCCCGCAATGACCGATGAGATCCCAGCGTCCGCATGGGTGGTGATGACTCCGGCGCTGCCGAAAGTGAGCGTGTTGCCGGTGAGCAAAAACCCGGCGTAGTCGTTGAAAGTGACCCCGCCCACGGTGATGCCGCTGGCGAGTGTGATGGTGCCCGCGGTTTCGCCGAAAACGGCGGTGTCGTTGTTGGTATTGGACCAGAGAATGTTGGTCACACCGTCATCCTTGGTCCAGTTGGCGAGCGCCAAATTCCAAACCCCTTCGCCGCCGCTGACGGCGGCATCGCCGCTGACGATGTCCCAAGTCACCTCGGCCGCCGCGCCCACCGTGTGGCTGGAGAGAAAGACCGCCAGCAGACAAGCGGCAAGGCTGCCCGAACGAACGGGATAAACGGCAAAAAAAGGTTTCATGGCGGAATCAACAAATCAGGAGCTACTTCACAGACGAAGACATCCACTCCGACCGCACCGTAACTAAAGCGGAGCATGCCTCCGTCCGCAAGCGCAGCACAAGCGAATTATCCGGCTTCGTCGGCAGGGCGTGGCGGCCTCGCCGCGCCGTAACCGGACCACGGCTGTGACCGCTCATATGCAGCTTCACGTGAGACATAAGGAGCCACCACATTCCTGTGGTGCTTGTTTCATAAGGAGCCACCACATTCCTGTGGTGCTTGTTTCATAAGGAGCCACCACATTCCTGTGGTGGTCTGTGGTGGTCTGTGGTGGTGACGGAAGTTGGGCCCATGGATGCGCCCCAATGGCTCTGTGGATTGGCCCGATGATTCCTGCGGCTGGAAGCCGCAGCTACGATTTCCTGCGGCTGGAAGCCGCAGCTACGATTTCCTGCGGCTGGAAGCCGCAGCTACGATTTCCTGCGGCTGGAAGCCGCAGCTACGGTTCCTGCGGCTGGAAGCCGCAGCTACGGCGCCCGCTTACGGGCCCGGCACCGCCCGCACCCGCACAAACAACCTGGGGTTGGCGAGTTGCGCGGCGGGCACCTTGACGGTGACCTCCTCGACCGGGGTTGAATTGTTAGATACGGCGGAATCGGGGGCATAGGTTCCCCAGTTGCCGCTGAGCGTGGTGGACCACTCATAGATATAAGCCAGCCCCGAGGTCGAGGGGGTCGCATGCCGGGTGTATTTGAACAAGCCGGTGGTCTTGTTGAGTTGTTGGGTGATCGGGTTGACCGAGGTGGCAAGGACGGGGTTGAGTCCGAAGGCGTACTCCTCCTGATTGGTCCGTCCGTCACCATCCGCATCGGCCGTGGCCAACTTTTGCGCCGCGCTCAGAGGCGGCGTGTTGTAGGCCGCGCCGTTGATCCATGCGGTGTAATCGGAGCCGAGCGTCAACGTCGTGCTGGCGTCGTCCGGGGCGGCGCTGAGCGTGAACAGGTTGCCCGCATAACGGTAGGTGATGGGATACGGCGTGGCGCTGGCCGGAATGGACGCGGTGGGGAAATCCAGGGTGAACCAGCCGACGCCGCCGTTGATGGTGGTAACCTGGGTCACCCCGTTGATCGTGACGCTGAGAGGTTCACCATGCGCCGGATAGATTGGACCCGTGCCGCTCACCGTGCCGCTTAAAGTCACGCTGGCGGTGCCGGCCGGCAGACTCTGGCTCGCGGTCAGACCGCTGAAACCGGCAACCGCCGTGATCGGACCGCGCAGGATGAGCATGCCGGTGGCCTCACTGAAGGTCCAGATCCGGGTGGAGTCGAGCGCATCGGTCCTGATCCAGACGTTGGCATCTTTCGCCCAACCGGCACCCGCCACCGTGAAGCCGGCGCCGAATGATTTGTTAGAAACATCGACCAAGGGCCACAAGCCGGTGGCGGCGGTGACGGCGGACACGTCGATGGTGAAGATGCCATCGAAAACGGCGGCAGCAGCGCCGTACACCTTGTTGCTGGATGCATCGGTGATCACAAATTTCATACCGGCACCCGTGGCGAGGACCAGGCTGCCGGCGTTCACATGGGTGTCGCCGGTGTAGGTGTTGGTACCGGCGAGCACCAACGTGCCGGCACCCAGCTTGCTGAGCGCGGTGGCGCTCGTGCCATCGATGAGGTCCGCGTGAATCGTCAGCGATTTTGCATCGGCCACGGTCACCCCGCCCGTGCGCAGCGTGAGCGGCAGGCCTGCCGCGATGGACGAGGTGGCGGCGGCGGATATGTTAGAAAAAAACACACCGGTGGCACCTGAGCCGCCGAGAGTCAATTGCGTGCCCGCGCCGCTCAGCGCCAGGTTGCCGAAGCGGGTCACGCCGGTTCCGAGCGACACGCTGCTGGTGGCGGTGGCCGCCAGGTCGGTCGTGGAGAAATCGAGGTTACCGCTGGCGGTGCTGTTGTAGATTGCCTGCACTTCGCCTAGACTGAGGGCACGGTTGTAGAAGCAGATGTCGTCGAGCAGGCCGTTGAAGCATGGTGAAGTCACACTGCCGCCGAGGAGTTTGGCGCCAAAGGCCAGCAGGTCGCTGCTGGGGGAAATCGTCCCGGTGGCGGCCTGCGTCTTGGAATCCAGCACGCCATCGATGTAGATCGTTTTACCAGACCCATCGTAGGTCATGGTCAGCATGTGCCAACCGGTGGTCACATTGGTGGCCAGATTACCCTCCATATCCCCATGCCCGCTGGAGCCACCGCGAGTGGTCCACACCGACCGATAAGTGTCCTTGTAGCGCATCTGCCAGCCATTGCTCTCGCCGTTCTTGCTGATATAGGCACCATAGTTATCCAGTGACCCCTTGACCCAAGCGGATACAGTCATCGCCTCGCCACCATCAAACACGGTCTGGCTGCCACCGGTATCCACCGTCACATAATTGGTGCCGTTCAAGAGCAACGAGCGGCCGTATCCCGTATGGGTGTCGCTGGAAAAGGCCGGGTTGTTCACCATGGTGCCATGGCGGGCGTTGACCGAGGCGTCGTTGGCAGTGCCATCGTCAAACAACCACACGCCCTGCAGGCCTGAGGTCGGGAATGCCGACCCACCCGTGACCGTGACGGTGCCACCGTTGGCGGTGAGCACCCGGTGGTTGTCGCTGGTGGGGTTGAGCACATCCGCGCCGCTGAGGCTGAAGGCGGCGGCACCCGTTAGATCGACCACCGTGTTGTTAGCGAATTGGGCGTGACTCACGATCTGCAACGGATAGGTGCCGGCATGCAGCGTGGCGCCCGCGCTGGCGGCGCTGAAGTCCGCCTTGAAAATGTTGGCACCAACCCCGGTGGTGGTGACCGTGCCGCCCCAGAGACTCAGTGTCGGACCGGTGCTGGTCGTCAAGGTGCCGGCGAGATTGAGCGTGCCTCCGTTGAGCAAGACGTGACCTGTGACACTGCCGCCGCCACTGACGTCCAGCGTGCCGCCGGTGGGGACGGTCACCGCACCACCGCCGCTGATCGAACCATTCACCAGAAGAGTGCCATAGACGGCCACCGCGCCACCCCCGCTCAGGGTGCCATCCACCTGCAGGGTGCCGGCTTGAACCCGGGTCGTGCCGGTGTAGGTGCAGGTGTTGGGAAGCGTCAGTTTGTTAGCGCCGATTTTGGCCAACCCCAACATGCCGTTGAAAGTATCCTCAATGGCACCGGCGTGGGTCCGGTTGCCGGCCGCGGTGTCGAAACCGAGGATCGCGCCGTAGGCAAAGTTGTTAGTACCCAACATGGTGGTGACGTCGGCATCGCTCACCGCGTTCTGGACTGCCAGCACGGCGGCGTTGAACACCTTGTAACGGTCGCTCGTGTCCCAACCGGGCAAGGAACCCGTGGTGGCAATCGACACGCTGCCGGACGTGACGTAGGTGTTGCCGCTGTAAATGTTAGTACCATTGAGGCAGAGCATGCCGGCGCCGCCCTTGGTGAGGCCATTGCCCCCGGCGGCGTCGGTCCGGCCCAGCGTGGCGAGGCTGTCATAGCCCGTGCCGCTAATGTTGCCGCCCAGCGTCAGGACATCGGGACTGTTAAAGACGACGACCACCGCGCCGGTGGCCAGTGTGATGTCAGGAGTGATGGAGTGGGCACCGCCGAGGACGGTGATGGCGGCCAAGGCACCGGTATCGGTTGTCCCTGGCAGCGGGCGGTTGTCCAAGGTCAGCGCGCTGCCGTTGGATGGGGCAATGGTCGTGTTCACATTGGGGTAAAACGCGACGGCCCCGACGGTGGCACCGGCATCGAGGTTGACCGTGCCCACCGAACCCGCTTTGCCGAACACCACCGCAGCCCCTTTGCCGGTCGGATTCGTATCGACCCCATTGCCGCCGCTCCAGTTCGTGCCGCTCCAACTGCTGCCGCCGGTGCCCGCCCAACTCGAGGGGGCCGCAATGACCACATCATCGAAGTTGGTCTGATGGCTGCGCGAGACGTTATTGCTCTTCTCGCGGGAATGCATGTTGACCTGATTGACCTGCCCGGAAAATGTGCCGGTCTGTGACGAGATCGCCATGACACTCGAAGTCATCCCAATGCTCGTCCCGCCAGTGTTGTTAGCCAGGTTGGTAAAGGTGCCGATGTAACGACCATCACCAAAATCCCAAAAATCGAACGCAATTGGCGTTTGGTAGCTGCAGTTTGAGTTACTGGAAGAACCCGCAAACAAGGCCCCTGAGGTGACCGGGGCCAGCGTCCAGCTGTTACTGTATCCATTGATGCCAAGGCCCGCCACCAAGCTCTTTTCGCCGAGACCGAAACTGACTCCATACTTGGTCACGAAAGAATTGGCTCCGTTGTTGGCACTGCTGCTGCGCGTGAAAATTTCCACGATATCCCCTTGGTCGCGATTGCTGTCATTAGCCATGTAAAACGTGCCGGTCAGGTGCTGCCCGCCATGGATGATGGACGCCGGATCCCAGGACACCGCGGCCGCCGTGAGGATGTTGGCCCGGTTGACGCTGGTGATATATCCGTTAGGGGTGTTGGTTTCAGCAACGCTCGATGAGTAATAAGAGTCGGTATTGGCCTGAACAGGCGTCCACTTGCTGCCATCAATGGCATTATCATTGAAATCATCGGCGACCACGACATTGGTCCCGGCCTGGGCCGGCAGCACGAGCAGGGCGGCAAAGGCGGCGACGAGTTGACCGGCAACACGTGGGCCGCCGCGGACGGTACGATGGGAGGGTTGGGTTCTCACGGGGCTTGTTGCAGTCTACTATTGCCCCTTTCAATACGAGGTCAAGCCCCCCCTTTTGACCCCGGCCTCACTCCTCCGCGAGGTACTTGCCGAGGGACTCGCGCAAGGTGGTGCGGGCGCGAAACAGCAAACTCTTGACCGCGGAAACCGACAAGCCCAGCGCGATGGCTATTTCCTCATAGGGCATTTGCTCGTAGCGGCGCAGAACCACCGCCATGCGCTGGACTTCCGGCAAGGCGGCAATGGCGGCATCCACGGCCTGTTGGAGCTCGGCCTGAAGCAACTCGGAATCGGGTTGGCGGTTCGGGTTGGCCTCGATCTGAATATGCGAGCCCGCTTCGTATTCCTGACTTGAGATCTCCTTGCGGCGGCGGCGGCGACGGGTTTCGTTGAATACCAGATTGCGCGTGATGGTGAACAAATAGGTGGTGAACTTCGCCTCCGGCCGGTAATGCCTGGCATGGCGCCAGAGGCGCAGGAATACCTGCTGGGAAATATCTTCCGCCTCCGCCGGATTGCCCAGCATTTTGGCGACGGTGCCCACCACCGCGTCCTGATGGCGTTCGACCAAGCTGCGAAACGCCGCATGATCGCCCGCACCGATGCGGGCCATCAGGGCGACATCAAGCGAGTTTTCATCGGACTGGGATGGCGTGGGGTCGGCCTCCATCGTGAGGATCAGGGGTCGTGCAAAAGATGCCGCGCTGAGCATGACGGAATTGAACCGGGATGGCCCATGGAAGTTGCGTTATTCCTGCGCCATGCTCAGAGCTTGCGCATTTCATCTTCAAGCCGTTCCGCCAGCCATTGCTTGATCATCGACTGATAGTTGAGAAACCGCGAGCGGGCGATGCGCTTGATGCGCGAAAGCATCCGCGGGTCGAAACGCAGGGTGATGGTGGTGGACTCACGCGCATTCGCCTCATGCACCGAGGTGGCCATCAGCCGGCTGTCCAACTCATGGGTTTCCCAATACCGGGCTTCCTCCGCTTCATCAAGAAACTCGGGGATGTCGGACCAGCGGAGGACGGATTGCATGGGCGGGCGGGGGTCAGCGGAATTCTGCATATTTGCGGTCGTAGAAGCGTTGTTCACTCTCCGTCATGTCGCGCGCGGCGACGACGCGGATGATCTTGCCGTCGGTCCAGAAGGCCACCAAGAGGTAGCGGTCGGCCACGGTGCGACCGAGCGCGTAATAGCGCGAGGCTCCGTCGGCGCGTTCATTGTCGGGCAAAAAGCGCACGCCAAACGGATCCTCCAAGGCTTCGTCAAGCTCGCCGGGCCTGATGTTGCGGAGGTCGAATTGAACGTCGATAAGGTCGAGTTCCATGCGGTCAAGGATGGGGGAAAATGCGGAAAGCGCAATACATAGTTTGCTAGAGCAGGTGGCCCATGCGGAGACGCTTGGTTTCCAGGTATTTTTCGTTGTGGGGATTGGCCGGGATGTGGATGGGGATTTGCTCGACGATTTCGAGGCCGTAGCCTTGGAGGCCGATGACTTTTTTGGGGTTGTTAGTGAGGAGGCGGATGCGGCGCACGCCGAGGTCGCAGAGGATTTGGGCGCCCATGCCGTAATCGCGCAGATCCGAGCCGAAGCCGAGTTTTTCGTTGGCTTCGATGGTGTCCAGGCCTTGTTCCTGAAGTTTGTAGGCATGGATTTTTGCCGGCAGGCCAATGCCGCGCCCCTCCTGCCGCAGATAGAGCAGGACCCCGCCCTCTTGTGAGATTTGCTCCAGGGCGGCGGCCAGTTGCTCCCCGCAATCACAGCGCTGGGAATGAAAGACATCGCCGGTAAGGCACTCGGAATGCACCCGGACCAAGGTGGGGCGCTCCGGATCGATCGGCCCACAGGCGAGCGCCAAATGGTGCGAGCCGTCGGTATCGACAGCGTAGAGGTGGCAATCGAAGTTGCCGAAAGCGGTGGGCATGGCCACGGTTTGCTCACGGTGGACCAATTTTTCCGAGGCGCGCCGGTGTTGGATGAGCTGGGCGATGGTGCAGGCTTTCAGGCCGTGGCGTTGTTGGTAGGCACCGAGTTGGCCGACCCGGGCCATGGTGCCGTCATCATTCATGATTTCACAAATGACGCCCGCCGGGGTGAGCCCGGCCAGGCGCGCCAAGTCGAGGGCGGCTTCGGTGTGGCCGGCGCGGCGCAGCACGCCGCCAGGCCGGGCTTGCAAGGGAAACACATGACCGGGTTTGACAAAGGCTTCTGGGCCGGCCGCGGGGTCCGCCAACAAGCGGATGGTCAGTGCCCGATCGGCCGCGGAAATGCCGGTGCTGATCCCTGCGGCGGCGTCCACACTGATGGTGAATGCGGTTTTCTGGCCTTCACGGTTGCGTTGTTCCATTTGCGGCAGGTCGAGCTCGGCGGCCCGCTCGACGCTCAGCGGCGCACACACCAAGCCGCGGCCATGCACTGCCATGAAGTTGACCATTTCCGCCGTGCACAAGGCGGCTGCGCCGACCAGATCCGCCTCGTTTTCACGCGATGGATCATCCACCACAATGACCAAGCGCCCGGCGGCAATTTCGGCGGCAATCTCATCAATGGAATTGAAACAAAGCGGGGTAATCGGCACGGGCTGGGAGTGTGAAATTGGGAGGGGCGGACTCAGTTGAGCAAGGGCTTGGCGGGGGCTTCGGCCAGGACGCGATGAAAGGGCGACAAATGGCGCAGGATGCCATACCATAGACTGCGGTCGTGATCCGCCCCCAGCAACTCCGGCGCGGGACGGGTGGTGATCCAGGACGACCGCTTCAACTCGCCTTCCAGTTGGCCCGGACTCCAACCGGAGTGGCCGACAAAGGCGCGGACAATCCGGCCCGGACGATGCGCATGCTTGACGGCGTCCTCGGCGGATATGCGAATCGCCCAGCGCAGGCCGCTTTTTTTGCTCCACCAGAACACGGAAAACGTCAGGTGCTCACGACCGACAGGCCCGCCCTCGTGAACCGGGATGCGCCGCAGTTGGCCCAAATCCTTGTCCGTGACAAAATCCCCCACCATGCGGCCGGTGGGATGATTGAGGATGAGCCCGAAGGCCCCGTCCGCCGGCGAGTGATCCGCCAACAAGATGACCGAGTGGTCGAAAATCCCATCCCGCAACGACGGATCCGCCAACAGCAAGTAGCCTTGCAGTTGGAGCGGCGAATCAGGTTTGGAAGGATCGGCTGCCACACCGGAATTGTAGCGCGTGTTGCCCGATCCGCCAACCACAGAATGCGGCAGAGCTGCCTCATGCCGGCTGCTGCTGGGAAATACAGTGCAAGCTGCCGCCTTCCTCGACCAGATCCAGGCAATCGATCCCGCGCACCTCGCGCCCGCTGAACACCTCCCGCAGCATGCCCAGCGCGCGGTCGTCGTTGCGTTGTTGGCGGAAGGTGGGCACCAGCACGCCGCCATTGACGATGAGGAAATTGACGTAGGACGCCGGCAGCACCGGCAGCCGCCAACCCGCCACCTCACAGGCCTCCGGCAACGGGATTTCCAACACCTCGAACGGCCGGCCTTGCGGACTAACGAACGCTTTCAGGCAGGCCAGGTTATCGGCGAGGATTTTTTTGTTAGTCGAGTGTGGAGCCCGCTCGACGGATGCCACAATCGTCTGCGGATCGACAAATCGCGCCAAATCATCGATGTGGCCATCCGTGTCATCGCCCGCAATGCCCTGCCGCAACCAGAGGATATCGGCAACCCCGAGTGTATCCCGCAGGCGTAGTTCGATGGCGGCCCGGTCAAGGTGGGGATTGCGATTGGGATTGAGCAACACGGCTTCTGTGGTGAGGAGTTGGCCCGCACCGTTGACCTCGATGGCGCCTCCTTCCAGGATCATGCCACCCTTGAAACAGCGCAGGCCCAGTGCGGCCGCGATCCGGCCCGGGATGGCATCATCCAGCTCCCACGGCGGAAATTTTCCGCCCCAGGCATTGAAGCCCCAATCGGTGGCCGCCACCTCGCCGGTGCCGCCGTGTTTCACAAAGATCGGCCCGTGGTCCCGGCACCACACATCGTTGTGCGGGTGGTCAAACAACTCAATCCGTTCGGGCACTGCCAGTGCCCGCTTGCAAGCCTCCGCAATGGCGTGGTGGTCGGCTGCGGGCGCATTGATCCGCACCGGCTCAAACCGCGAGATGGCGGCGGCGATCTCCGCAAACTTCGCCCACATCAGCGCCTGCTTCACTCCGCCCCAATGCCGCGGGTCGTCCACCGGCCATGACAGCCACACCGACGCTTGCGGCGACCATTCCGGGGGCATCAAAAATCCAGCAGCGGCGTCCATGGGGCAAGCTTGCACGATTGCGCGATTCCGATCCAGCATGGATTCACGCGATTGCACGTCTCAGCGCTGCATCGCCTTGTGGCGTTGGAAAACCGCCAGGGTGCGCAGGCGTGCGGCGGCGTGGTCGAGGATTGGCAACGGATAGTCCGGCGCGATGGGCCGCTGGTCAGCGGGCGGGCTGAGGAATTTGGCGGGGGCCACCCGTGCCAACTCCGGCACCCAGCGTTTGATATAGTGCCCCTGCGGGTCGAAGCGGGCGGTTTGCGACCAGGGGTTCTGGATGCGGAAATATGGCGCGGCATCGGCACCGGTGCCGGCGCTCCATTGCCAACCGCCATTGTTGGAGGCAATCTCGCCATCGACCAAGTGGCGCATGAACCACGCCTCGCCGAGGCGCCAGTCA
This sequence comes from Akkermansiaceae bacterium, assembly GCA_903826205.1. Classification (GTDB taxonomy): domain Bacteria; phylum Verrucomicrobiota; class Verrucomicrobiia; order Verrucomicrobiales; family Akkermansiaceae; genus Luteolibacter. The sequence goes on along the minus strand of CAIKDP010000118.1, from coordinate 1,983 downwards.
TAGTGCAGATCTTTGGTTAGAAACATGGCGGTGATCATCCGCACCCGGTTGTGCATGTGGCCGGTGGCTAACAATTCCCGCATGCCGGCATCGACGATGGGAAACCCGGTCATGCCCAGTTGCCAGGCGCCGAGTTTGGCGTCCGGTTCAGCCCATGGCAAACCGCGCCACTGCGGCGCGAATTCCAGCTCCAGCACCTCGGGGAAATGCCGCAGGATGGCCAGGTAAAACTCGCGCCATGCCAGTTCCTTCAAGAATGTTAGAAAGCCGGGCTTTGCAACGGGCGCTGCCGCGTCGAGTGCGGCGGAGACTCCGGCGTAAATGCCGCGGATCGACAGCAGGCCGAAGCGCAGGTCCTGGCTGATGCGCGAGGTGCCGGCCACCGCCGGCACATCCCGTTGCTCGTGATAGCGGCCCAGGCGGTTTTTCAGCGCTTCCGCCAGCCGTTGCCTGGCCGCCGTTTCGCCTGCGGGTAGCAGGCTTGCCGATGAGGGCGGTAGCCCCCACACCGCCAGCGTGGGCAGCGGGTCGGATTGAATGTTAGACGGCGTGTGCAGCGCGGTGACGTCAGGCACCGGTGCTTCCTTGGCTGCCGCCAGCCAGTTTTTCGCATACGGGGTGAACACCCGGTAGGGTTGTCCGCCGCCGGTTAGAACGGCTTCCGGCGCGTGCAAACTCACATCGTGCATGGCGTGGACGGCCACTCCCAGTTCGCAGCAGAGCACCGCCACCGCTTCTTCCACGGCTTTACCATGGGGGTCGGGATCCTTTTGAAAAAACACGGCTTGCGCGCCGGTTTCCAGGATCACTTGTCGCAGTATCTCCACCGGCTGCCCGTGGCGCACGATCAAACGTCCATCAATCGTCTGCAAATCGGCGGCCAGCGAGGCCAGGCAGTCACACAGGAATTGTTGTCTGTTAGACCCGGTCCAAGGGTGCGGCTGCTGCCACCTGGAAACGATGTACAACGGGCACACCGCCCCGCACGCCAGGGCGGCCGCGCGAAGGACCTTGTGGTCGGCAATCCGCAGGTCCCTGCGATACCAGTGAATGCCCATCCTGTAAGTGCCGCTCATAGGCCTTACCATAGCGCTTGTACGGGGCTATCCGCCTGATGGAACGCCCGATCCTTCGTCAGCACGGCCACGCCGCGGTTCAAGGCGATTGCGGCAATCAAGCGATCCGCGGGATCGCGATGCCCCCAAACTAATTCAGCCGCCAGAAGCCAATCGTCAACGCTTGGGGTGAGCCACTCCACGCCCTTGATCGCCGCAAGGGTTGGCCACGCATCACGAAGTGGGCAACGCAACACGAGCTTGCCTGTGCGCCGCTTGGATTCCAGTTCCCAGAGAGCGATCACCGGGATGCAAACCACACATTTGCCCGCCTCGCAACGATCGATCCACTCCCGGGCTGTCTGGGATAAGTTCGATGGTTCACCCAGCCACCAGTAGAAGACGTGGGTATCGAGCAGGATCATGCTTCGGGTTTGCCGGGTTGTAGCCACCAAGAATCATCAACCTCGTTTTCCTCCTTCCACTCCGGCGCCAGCAGTTCCTCTTCGCTGATGGTACAACGCGGAAGGTCACCCATAAGCTGCACCCTGGCTTGCAGCATTGCCTTCGCCGTGGACACCTCTTTTCCAAACGGCCTCACCTCCAGCACTTTCCTGCCGTGGTCGGTCACAATCAAGGACTCTGCCGTGCGCTCCACTTCGCGGAAGTACTCCAGCATCTTCGCCTTCAGCTTGCCCTTCGAGACCGTTTTCACAAGCGCATCGTAACCCTAGTCACGGCCGTAGTCAATTATCAAATTCAGACGCAAGACGGCCGCCATCCCGGCCGTACCCTGCCCATGCCTCCTCTCCGCCGTTTGCTCGTGCCCGCGCTGCTTGCCGCCACGGCACCGTGGCTCGCGGCGGCGACCACGGACCCGGGTGCGGGCCTGCCTGCCGCCGTCACCACCCGGTTCGATCCCGCGGCG
>CAIKDP010000117.1 GCA_903826205.1 Akkermansiaceae bacterium | reverse complement strand
GGATTCAAAGACAATGATGACCTTCCCCCTGTAGGATACGTAGCGCCCAAAAACGCCGTTGACCCGTTCGCCGATTCCGGCGCAGCCATGCCGCGCAAGCCCGCTCCCCCGCCGGTCTTTTCCGGTCACACCCGCCTTTATCGCGACGCCAACTACTACAAGCATAGTGGTAAAACCGATGAATCCCTCATCACCCTCAACCGCTTCTGGCTCGACCTCGCCGCATGGGATGGCCAGGGGCCGTTTCTCTCGGCGCATTTCAACGCCTGCGGCCGCAATGCCAACGAGGCCCTGATGTGTCTCGCCTTGTTGGACCTGCCATTCAAGGCGGAGCGTCCGGACGTCAGCGTCGATGGCAGCACCCTGCGGGTCAAGGCCCGCGCGCCGATGCTGTTGTTTTACAAGGACACCCGGCGCAGCGACAAGGTTGCCGCGGAGTCGCCACTGCTGATGCGCGAAACGTTCTGTCCGCTCGATGAACCCTACCGCAGCGTCAATGGCCAGCAGGTGGAAAACCCCATCAGCGGGGATTTCCAACCCGGCGTGGCGTACTCGGCCTCGCTGATCGTCACCAATCCCACCGGCATCGAACGCAACCTCGATGTGCTCGCCCAAATCCCCGCCGGCGCCATTCCGCTCTCCGGCCAACCCGCCACCCTTGCCACCACCCGCAAGATCGATCCCTATGGCGTGCTCAGCTTGGATCTCGCGTTCTATTTCCCCGCCGCCGGGGAGTTCCCGGTCTATCCGATGCATGTCACTCAGGACGGCATCATCCTCGCCCACGGCGACCCGCGCATCTTGCGCGTCACCGACCAGCCTGCGCCGGAAGACGCCGCCGCGTGGAGCGTGCTGGCCCGCGACGGCACGCCCGAGGCGGTACTCCAGCGCCTCCGCACGGTGAATCTAACAACGATTGATCTTGGCGCCATTCTCTGGCGGTTGGCCGACCGCGGGTTTTACCTCAAGGTCACGCAACTCCTGCGCGAGCGCTTGTATTTTTCACCGGGTGTGAGTGCCTATGCCTTCCAGCACAATGATCCGGAGACCATCCGCACCTATCTTGAAAACGCGCAATCCGTCACCGCGCTCGGCCCGTGGCTTGACAGCCCGCTCTTGACCGTGCGCCCCCGCATTCACCACGATTGGGAGACCCTGGAGTTTGACCCGCTCGTCAATGCCCGCGCCCATCGCTTCGGCACCAATCCCCGCCTCACCCATCCGGCCGCCCTCGAGCATTACCATGCCTTCCTCGACCAACTCGCCTGGAAACCCGCGCTTGATGCCAACGACCAGCTCTCTCTAACTGTCTTTCTGCTGCTGCAAGACCGCGTCGGCGAGGCGCTCGAACGCTTCGCGAAAATCGATGCCGCCAAGTTGTCCGCCCGCGTCCAGTACGACTACCTCCACGCGGTGGTCCTCTTCCATCAGGAACAGCCGGCCGCCGCCCGGGCCATCGCCGCCACCCACCTGCCAGCCCTGCCTCCCGGCTTGTGGCATGACCGGTTCCAAGCCGTCATCGACCAGGCCGATGAAATCACTACCCTGGCCAATGCGGATAACTCAAAGAATCCCGGCCAAGCCGCCACCCTTGAGCCGACACTCGATCTAACACTAGCCGGGGACGGCAAGCTCGTCATCAAGCACCGTGCCTTGGAAAAGGCCACCCTGCGCCTCTTCAGCGTCGATGTGGAAGTGTTGTTTTCCAACGATCCGTTTCTCAAAGGCAAGGGCAACAGCGGCACACAGCCCTTGATCCGGCCCAATGAGCAGCGTGAAATCGCCTTCGCCAAGGATCTAACCGAGACCACCGTTGATCTCCCGCCCGCGTTCCGCAATGGCAACGTCCTCATCGCCGCGGAGGCGGGCAGCACCCAAATCCTCAAAGTCCTCGATTCCACCGGCCTCGAGCTCCGCCAAGACCCGGCCGCGCGCACCGTGCAGGTCATGGATGCCACCACCTTCAAACCCTTGCCCAAGACTTACGTCAAAGTCTATGCCGAGACCCATGGCGGGCGCGTCACCTTCCACAAGGACGGCTACACCGATCTGCGTGGCAAGTTCGATTACCTCAGTCACACCGGCGTTGATCCCTCGACCATCAAGCGCGTGGCCCTCCTCATCAGCCACCCGGACAAGGGCGCACGCAGCGTGATCTATCAGAAGTAGCGCGCAATGCGCGGACTACTTTGCCTTGAAGTTGCGGGAGGCGGATAGGGCGAATTGGCTCGGGTCGTACATCGACTCGACCTTGGCGGGCGGGGCGGTGGTGTCCCCGGCAAGGGTGCAACGGACGAGATAGGTGAGGGTGTAGGTGCCGCGGTGGTCGACTTCATCGAGGAAGAAGACGGCGCGGTCGGAGCGGAGTTCGGTGTGGCTAACCGACCAGTTGTTTTCACTGGTGGCCACGCCGAGGGCGGCGCTTTGGGATTTGAAGTTGCTGTTGACGGTTTCAAAGCTGGCGGACAGCGGGTCTTCAATCACCAGATAGCGGGTGGCATCCTTGGGCAGGGTGACGCGCAGCGAAACGCGGATGAGGTCACCCACCGCGGGTTCGGTCAGGGTTTCCATGGTGCCATTGGCATTGACCCGCTCGTAGAAGCGGTCGATGGACAACCCGTTGGTGGCGACGGGACGCAGCGGGGCGATCTTGGGCTTGGCCGCCAAGCGCATGCGGACAAATGTCTGGTTGTCATGGGTGAGCGCGAGCTTGAGACCGGAACTGAGCGCAAAGGCGGCGGCTGCGGTGGGTTTGTTAGATTCAAGTTTGATCGTCTGGGCGGCGTCCGGGGATTCGAGGGTGAGGGTGGTGGGTTTGCCGGCGCCCTTGTCGCGTCCGGCATAGGACGAGATGGCCAGCAGGCTCCAGCCGTTGACCCAGGTGTTGTGCCAGTGGCCATACGGGTTGCGCTCGTTGAGCAGGCGATCGAGTGCGGCGGTGGTGGTTTTGGATTTGAAGTCCACGGCGGTCCAGGCGAGGAGCTTGAGCGCGTCATCGGCCGCGTAGGGCATCCACCCGTCCGGGGCGAGGGTGGCGGGTTTCTTGGAGGTGAGGATTTGTTTGGCGGTGGCGATGTCCTGTTTGGCGCCGGTGTTGACGACGGCGAGGGCGAGCAGACAGCGGGCGGCCGGTGAGAGATCGGCGAGCCGTTGCTCCATGAGGTTGTGATAGGCCGGTTGCGGTTTGCCGGCGAGGGCGAGCACCCACAAGGCGCGGGCTTGCTCCTCAAGGTCGGACGCGGAACTGATCTTGGATGTGCCCCGCAACGATTCCGTTAGATAGGCGGTCATTTTCTCGATCGCGGCGGCGGGGACGTTGGCGCCATTCTTGCTGGCGAGCAACAACCCGAGGCTGGCGTAGGCATTGGTCCATTTGGCGGTCGCGGTGCCGCCGGGCCAATACGTGAAGGAGCCGTCGGCCAGTTGCATGCTCAGGAGCCGGCTGGCCCCGGTCTGGATGGCGGCCTTGACTTTCTCGCGGGGCATGTTGGAAAAGGCGGGAACGATCGCGCGCAGCGGCTCCACGGTGAACCAGGGCATCAATGCGGAGGTGGTTTGCTCGACGCAGCCGTGAGGATAGGCGAGGAGGTAATCGATGGCCCCCGCAGCGTCTGTTAGGGGAGACGTGGAGAACTCGAGGTTGAGTTCACCGGTGCCATCGAGGAGGGTTTGGTCGAGGTTTTCGAGGAGGTTGCGGTTGGCACCGGGCTTGTCAAACCTGACGAACTGGTACTGGCGGAGCAGCGGCATCGGATAGAGAACCGGGTAGCGGGCTTCCACGGAATCCGCGAGGGAGCGGGTGAGCTCGGGTGTTAGAGATTTGCCGGCGAGGGAAACTGGGGTTGCCTGCCACGAGGAGACCGCTTCGCCGGTGTTTTCCAGAACACTGGGGAAGACGAGCGTGGCGGAGGCACCGGGAGCCAGGGTGACCGTCCCGGTGGCGGGTGAGGTGGCGTGGCAGACAGGGGTGCCGGTGGCGGCGTGGGCGTTGTAGGTGATGGTCCAGGTGCCGGTGAATTCGGACGCGTTTTGGACCAGCACTTGCGGGCGGACCGCATCTCCCTGATAGGCGAAGCGCGGCGTCTTGGGTTCGAGCATCAGCGGCTTGTTGACGAGGATGGCGGACTCGGCGCTGCCGAAACGCGCGGCCTGATGGTGGGCAATGGCGATGATGCGGTAGCGGGTGAGCGTGTCCGGCACCTTGAAGGTGTGGCTGAATTTGCCCGTGGCATCCGTGGTGATGGCGGGGGCCCAGGTGGCGCAGGGGTCGAAGTTCTTGCGCATCAGGTCGGCGAGCTTGCCGAGGTCGTCGCCGCCGCCGATGAAGAAGCCCTTGTTGAAGAAGGCCTGGAGTTCCGGGTTTTCCGAGATGAAGGTGGCAAACGACGTGCCGGTCTCCACGGCGAGCGTGCGCGGGGCATAGAAAAATGCCATTGGATCGGGCGTGTCGTAGCCCATGACCGCAAGGGTGCCCTCGTCCTCGGCATACACGGTCACTTCGGCGTTGGCCGCGGGTGTGCCATCGGGCAAGGCCACGGATCCCGTTAGAGTCACCTTGTCGCCGGGGCGGAAGGTGGGCGGGGTGTTGGCGGCGGCGTCAGTGGCGACGGTTTGGGTGGCTGCGGCTGAGGAGGTGGCGGTCACGCTGACGGCGAGGCGGTCGCGCAGGTTGTCGACGAGCAGTTCGCAATAGCCGAGGCGGAGTTGGGGTTCCTTGTGTTCGCGGGCGGACTCGCTGGCGCCTTTGACGATGAGCACCGAGACACAGACATTGGGGGCGTCGTCCTGCGAGAGCGGGATTTCAATGACCGGGTTGTCGGCCTTGAGTTCGGTTAGGAACGAGCGCAGGACTTTCTCGCGTTCGACGGTGACCAGGGCGGTGCCCTCAATGGGCGAGAGCACCAGGATGCGGGCGGCATCACCGGGGCGGTAGGATTTTTTCTCAGCCACGAGTTTCACGCGCAGGCCGTCCTCATAAAGCCATGGAAAATCCTTGGTGCCATAAACATGGAAGCGGGTGACCGTGGCAAAGGCGTGGCCCTTGGCATCGGTCCCGCGCAGGGTGAGGAAATGCAGGCCCGCATCGTGCGGGGTCACCTTGAAGAGCTGGCCCTTGCCGGCGGAGGCGGCGGCATCGATCGTTAGATCAGCGGTGGTGACGGTTTCCTCGTGAACGTCGTTGCGGGTGGTGGTGGCTCCGTCATCGGTTTGGGCTTTGACGGCATTGTTGATTTCGCGGGACAGGGTGGCCTTGACGGTGGTGGCGGTGGCCAGCGGCTGGCCATCCGGGGTGATGGCCACGATGCGCAGCGGCAGTTCCTCGCCGGCGCGCACGAGGGTGTCGATGCGCGAGATGCCGATGTAGGTGGCGGCGGGGTGGACGGTGGTGGTGGATCTGGCGGTTAGAGTCTGGTTGTTGGCATCGGTGATTTCCGAGGCGACGACCACCTCGCGGGCGGAGGGGAAGTCCGCTTGCGGCAACGGAACGGAAACGGCGGCTTTGCCATCGGCGGAGAGCGTGGTCTCGCCTTGTTGTTGGGTGACTTCCACGCCGCTGCTGCCCTCGCCATCGTCACCATCGTCATTCCAGCGGCAGCCGAAGTAGTGGTACCAATAGCGCCAGTCCTCACTGCGGTGATTGCCAAAGAGGAAATCGCGGAATCGCTCCGGATAGGGATTGCTCTCGGTGATGCGGGAGTTGTATTTGACCTTGCCGGCGGCCACCGGCTGGCCCTGATAGTAACGGGCGTCGAGCGTGGCTTCCACGGTGGTGGCGGCGGTGGCGGGCGGGCTCAGCGCTTGCGTGATCTCAAAGGCATTGCGGCGGAACTCCTCCACCTTGAGCGGGATCTCAAAGCTGGCGTTGTTAGACAGGGCTTCCTTTTCGCCCCAGTCCTCGGTGGATTTCGCGGTGGCGAGTTCCTCGGGATATTCGAGGCGAATGAGGTGGGTGCCGGTCTGGGTGGACGGCAGCGTGTAGGTCAGATCAAACGCGCCGGTGGCGGAGATGGCCACGGGTTGGGTGAAGATTTCCTTTTCCGTGGGATCAATGATGACGATGCGGGCCGGGGCTTTTTTGTTAGGTTCGATGGCATTGCCGCGGAGGGTGCGGACCAGCCCCTTGAGACGCACGGTTTCACCAGGCCGGTACAGCGAGCGGTCGGTGAACATGAAGGCGCGGCGGACGGCCTCCGGGCCTTTTTCCCAGGTGTAGTGGACCGGAAAATGCCAGAGGCCGACGGTGGCCAGCGAGGCATCAAAGGCGGTGATGAAGCTGTCCTTGGCGAGGGTGGCGCGGAGGTGGCGGGCGGCCTTGTCACGCGGGACGCCGGCGAGGCCGGAGGCATCGGTGGCAATGTTTGTTAGAGGAGCGGCATCCTCGCCGAAGAGTTCGAGCCTGACGCCGGGGAGGGCTTTGCCGGTGGCGCAGGAGAAGGCATAGATGAAGGCGTCCTTGTCGGTGAGTTTCCAGGCGAGGCCGATATCGGTGAGTTGGATGATGGCCTGGGCGGCGCAATGGCCGTTTTTCTTGAGATCGGGATGCAGGGCACCGGTGACGTCGAGGAAGAATACGGCGTTAGGCAAATCCTTGGGCAGGTATTCATCCCAGTTGAGGGTGATTTCCTTGGCGGTATCAATCGGGTTGCCAAGGGGGATGGCACGATCCAGAAGGGAGGTGCCGGAAACCAGCGCATATGGCAGGGGTGCGGTTTTTTCGATGTCCGTATGGTCGGGTCCGTCGCCGGAGTAGTTGCGGTACCCCTGATAGGCTCGGATCGCGTCCAAGCCGCCCAGTTGCTTGATGCGCACGTGCACGGAGGCGAGATTGACCGTCCGGATGCGGTAGGTGCGGCTGCCGCTGGCGAGTTGGGCCTGGTCGTGACTCGGCAGGACCAGTTCGGGGTCAAGGCGCTCGAAGATCAATTCCTTGGTCATGGGCGCGACGAGCGGATGGCCGACCTTGGAGGCAAAGGGCGGCTTGACGGTTAGAGTGAACTTGTCGGTGTCGGCGAAGTTGCCGTGGAAATGGATTTCCTTGTCACCAACCTCGGCGCTGAGGTCCGCCGGGCGCGGATTGAGAGCCACGCATTTTGTCAGGAAATCCGCGGGCAGCGGATCCGGGACATGTTGGGAGAAGCTGACGACGATTTCGCGCGGGCTTTCGGCGGTGACCCTGGGTGCGATGGCCTCGATCTGGAAGGGGACGATGGTGCCGAGAAGATGGGCGGAATCGGCGAGCGCGCGGGTGGCGGCTGACTTGTTAGGCAAACCTTTTTGAATGATGAGGTTCCAATCCTCCCCTGGCGGGAGCGGGGTGATCGGGGTGGCGATGAGGGCGTTGGGTACGGGCGTTTCCGGGGCGGGAGTGGCGGTGCTGGCCGGTTCGTTAGGGGCGGGTTTGTTCCCGCGTTGCGCCCACGGCCGGTAGTTGGAGGCGTAGAAGCCGGCGCGGGCGACGGTGGCCTGGGCCAGTTTGGCGGCGAGTTTCTGGCCGGTCTTGGAGGTGAAAACCACAAAGGGGGTGGCGGTGGCGGGATCCACATCATCGTTGAAGACCACCAACCAATCGGCGGTGGCCGGCGCGTATTCCGCGGCCCAGCGGTTCTGGGTGCTGGCGGATTTGGCTTGGAAGGCCTCACTGGCGCAACTGGCAAAAACGCCGGCGGGGATGACCGAGGCGTCGAGATGGTGCTGGTTGGGAGCGATTGAGAACTGATAGGTGGTGCCCATGGCAGGGATTTGATCCGGCACGAATTGGGCGATGTTCTGGGCTTTCCAGACCAGTTTCCCGGGCAAGGCCGGGCTGACATCGAGCCACGTGTTAGACAGGGGTTTCCCGAGGTCCGCAGGCGCGGTCACCGGCAAATCGAAGACCACCTGAATCTCGCATTCCGGGGTGATCGACGGTGTGGAAACCATCAGCCGTGGGGCGGCTGTGGAAGTGAGTGCGAGGGCCAAAGACGCAACAAGGGCAGTGTGGAGCGTTTTCATGATCAATCAGGCTGGTGCCTTATGAGGGTTGTAGATACCGACATTTCAGAAAAACGCAAGCCATAACTGGCACTGAAACATTAGCTTCGGCAGGCGTTTGACAGGCTCCAATATTGGATGAGGACAAAGCGCTTGCCACCGTGCCCTCTTGGCAGGCGCGTTGGTGACAACGCGGAGGGGTGACGGCACATACTCACCGTGCCGCGACTCCCCCGCATCCTGACGAATGCGCGCGCCTACGTGCAGGAGGTGCCACCGCGCTCTTGTCAGGCGAGCGGGGACAGCAGATGGGACAGGGTGTCCGGGTCGATTGATAGTTTGGCGGTATCCTCGGAGAGCAGCGCCTCGACGAGGGCGGACTTGTGTTTTTGGAGATCGAGGATGCGCTCTTCGATGGTGCCGCGACAGACAAGCTTGTGGACAAAGACCGGCTTGGTCTGGCCGATGCGGTGGGCGCGGTCGGTGGCTTGGTTTTCGGCGGCGGGGTTCCACCAGGGGTCGTAGTGGATGACGGTGTCGGCGGCGGTTAGATTGAGGCCGGTGCCGCCGGCCTTGAGCGAAATGAGGAAGATGGGGACCTCGCCGGTTTGGAATTTTTTCACCAAGGAGGAGCGCTCGGTGGTTTGTCCGGTGAGTTTGAGGAAGGGGATCCCCTCGAGAGACAGGTGTTCCTCGATGAGGGCGAGCATGGAGGTGAACTGGGAGAACAGCAGTATACGCCGGCCTTCCTCGAGCAGGGTGTGCAGCAACTCGTCTGTTAGGAAAGCGAGTTTGGCGGACTCGGTGTCTTGTTGGGCGGCGGCGGACTTGAGGAGCTGCGGATGGCAGCAGATTTGGCGCAGCTTGAGCAGGGCATCGAGAACGATGATGTGGGACTTGGCCAGACCTTT
>CAIKDP010000116.1 GCA_903826205.1 Akkermansiaceae bacterium | reverse complement strand
GAACTGGCCCTCCATGCCAAAGTCGGCGAGGACACGGATGTTGAAATCCGCATCTACTGAGGCTCCCGCCTCCCCATGGACCTTCCGCATGTCCCAGGCATCCTGCATGCAGCTGCCGAGTCATCCATTCACGACCTCCGCATTCTCTCTGCGGCACTCCTCGATATCCAACGGATGTGCGAAATCCCTGCTGCAGCATCGTACGGATTCGCTTCTGGGATAATTCCCTTGAAATCCTCAATTCCGGCTTGCGCCGGGGCCATCATGCCTTTACTTACCGTCTCGGCGTTGGTTTGTTTAGACGTTCAAACAAACGGTGTCGGCACAGCGCCCGTTCAACCGGCACTCGTTCGTTATAGCCCATTAAAGAATCCACAGTCCCAGCAGACTGCATGACACCATTGCCCATGCGCGCCCATGAATGCAACATGCGACCCACAAAAGACCGATGCCAGGGTACTCAAGCCCGAACGGCACCTGAGTGCCAATGAAGTGGGCACCGGCATCGGATGTCCTGTCGCTGGAACGCTCCCGAAAGCCAAGCCCAAAACCCGCATGGAACGTCGAGCCTTGGCCAAACGATGGGGTCGTTTGCCTTGCTTGCTGGCTATGGTGCTGTATGCCGTTGTCGGTTTTGAGGGCGCGGTGGCCGCACCTGTCGGCGCGGTAGGGCCCAACTTCACCATCGTGAACTACAAGACCGGCCAAGCGCTCAACCTCAACGATTACCGGGACACCGTCATTCTGTTGGATTTTTGGGCCTACTGGTGCGGTCCGTGCAGGGACTCCGCACCCATGGTGGAAAACCTGAACCGTATCTATCAGGCGCAAGGCGGCAACGGCCATGGCGTGCCTGTCACCGTCATCAGCATCAGCGAGGACAACGGCAATGCCGCCGCCGTGCAGGATTATGTCAACCGCTACGGACTGGAACTGGTGGGTTTGGACACCGCCGGAGCCATGAACTGGTATGGCAGCGGCGGGTTTCCTTCGTTCGCGGTCATCAACGGCACCAGCACCTTCGCCGGCCACAAGCAGTGGGAGGTCCTGTTCGCCGGCGCGGGCTACGACAGCCAAGGCATCCAAGCGGCCATCCAATCGGTCAACTCGCCGCTCACCATCACCACAACGAGCCCGTTGCCGACCGGTTCGGTCGCTTCGCCATACAGCCAGACCTTGCACGCCATCGGCGGTGTGATTCCCTACACGTGGGCGGTGGTTTCTAACATTTTACCATCCGACTTGAGTCTCGGTGACACCAGCGGCACGCTCGCCGGCACGGTGGCCGCGGCGGTCACCACGGGTTTTCGCGTGCGCGTGACTGACAGCGCCGGCGCGTACGCCGAAAAGGATTTCATCCTGGCATTTGGCCAGGACTCGCCGGTCATCGTGACCCAGCCCGCGAATCTAACAGCCAATGCCAGCACGACGGCAGTCATCAGCGTTGGGGTGATCGGTAGCGAGCCGTTTGGTTACCGCTGGCGCAAAGGCGGCGTGCCCCTGACCGACGGCGGAAACATTTCCGGTTCCGCCACCGCCACGCTGAGCGTGAACGGGTTGCTCTACGGCGACCACGGCGGCTACGACGTGGTGGTCACCAATCCCTATGGCACCGTGACCAGCACGGCGGCCGCCCTGACCGTGCGTGACCCCGCGATCCTGGTCCAACCGGTCAGCCAGAATGGACAGGCGGGAGGTTCCGTCACTTTCAGTGTCACGGCCGCCGGCACCAATGTGGCCTATCACTGGCGCAAGGACGGCGTGCCGATCGACGGCGCGATCTATCCGACCCTGACGTTCACCGGCATTCAGGGCAGCATGGCCGGCAGCTACGACGTGACGGTTTGCAACGACTACCTATGCCTCTATAGCGACGTCGCGTTGCTCACCATCAACGGGGTGGAAACCGGCTTCAATCCTGGCGTGAACGCCGACAACTCGGTTTTTTCCCAAGCCATGCAGCCGGATGGAAAAATCTTGATCGGCGGCAGTTTCACCAAACTTGGCGGACAAAACCGAACCGCCATCGCCCGGCTCAACGCCGACGGATCGCTCGATACCGCTTTCAATCCAGGGAACGACGGGGTGGTCTATGCACTTGCGGTACAGCCGGACGGCAAGATTGTGGTCGGTGGGTCGATCTTGCATATGGGCGGGCAAACCCGCCAGTACATCGCCCGCCTCAACCCGGACGGAACCCTCGACACCGGTTTCAATCCCGGCTCTAACGGCACGGTCTACTCGTTGCTCTTGCAGCCCGACGGCAAGATCCTGGTCGGCGGCACTTTCACGGCGTGCGGTGGCCAGCCCCGCAGTTACCTTGCCCGACTCAATGCCGACGGCACGCTCGACGATGCCTACAACCCTGGGGCCAGTGCCACAGTCCTTTCGCAAGCGTTGCAAGCAGACGGCAAAATCCTCATCGGCGGTAGCTTCGCGAGCGCAGGCGGTCAGACGCGCAGTGGCCTCGCCCGACTCAACCCCGGCGGCACACTCGATAATGATTTCAATCCAGGCACGAGCGGCGGGATGGTTTACACGTTGGCGGTGCAAACCGACGGCAAGATTCTGGCCGGCGGCACCTTTACGACCCTCGGCGGCCAGTCACGCGCTGGCCTCGGCCGGCTCAATGCCAACGGCAGCATCGACTCCGCCTTCAGTGCGGATGCCACCGGCGCGGTGTGGTCGCTGGCTCTGCAAGCCGACGGCATGATCACGGTCGGTGGCGCGTTCACCAGCCTCGCAGGCCAAGGGCGCAACTACCTCGGACGGCTCAAAACCGATGGGGCGCCTGACTCCAGTTTCAATCCGGGAGCCGGCAACACGGTCTATTCGTTGGCCTTGCAACCTGACGGCAAGATGTTGGTCGGCGGCGCATTCACCACCCTGGCCGGCCAGTCGCGCAACCGCATCGGCCGGCTGCTCAACACCTATGCGACCACCTCGTCCCTGGGCTACGACGGAACCACGGTCACTTGGTTGCGCGGCGGCCCGGCGGTCGAATTGTGGCGCACCACTTTCGAGCATTCGGTCGACGGGACCACGTGGTCGCCGTTGGGCGCGGGCGTCCGCATTGCCGGCGGTTGGCAAGTGGGCGGAGCTTACCTGCCGCCAGGAACCATTCGCGCCCGCGGCTATGCGGCCGGAGGTGCGCGCAGCGCTTCGGGAAGCCTGATCGAAAGCGTCGCCAGCCTCCCGAGCGTCGCCCTTGACTCCGATGGCGACGGGGTTCCCGATTGGTGGACTAACTGCTACTTCGGCCACCCCGCGGGCCAGAGTAGCGACCACTCGCGTGCGAGTGACGATGCCTCCGGCAGCGGCCAGAGCAACTTGTTCAAGTATGCGGCCGGTCTCGATCCGACCCATGGCGCTGCGGTGTTCCGCGTGCGCATCGAAGACATGCCCGGCCAGTCACCCTTGAAACAATTGGTCTTCGGCCCGTGCCTGAGCGACCGGACTTACACGGTCCTCTCCTGCAACAATCTGGCCGTCGGCAATTGGTCGGTGCCGGTCACATCCACCAGCACCGACAACGGCAGCGAGCGCACCGTGAGCAACCTCGACACGACGGGTGGCACCATGTTCTACCGCGTCTGCATCCTTTACCCTTGAGCCGGCGGCGGGGCGCGCGGATTCCAGACTATCGCCACCCGCCCCGCTTGTCGCTTCCGGCATCGCATTCCTTTCAGGCCCTATCACGAAAGCAACCCAACTTGAAATCCAACGCAATCCCCCCATCGGTTATCCGCCGCTTGCTCGGTGCGGGTGCCCTCGCCACCCTCCTCACAACAGTGACGTCACCGGCTTCCGAGGTGATCTGGAGCGGTGCCTCGGCCTCCGACACCTTGTGGTCCAACACCCACAACTGGAACGGCACGGCAGTCCCCTTGGCCGGCGACACAGCAGTGTTCAACAACACCGCCACGGTCGCAGCTTCCTTCATCGACACCACCGGCGGCTTGTCGATTACCGGCATCCGTTTCGACAACGCGGGCGCCCCGGCCTACTCCATAAGCGGCGGGGGCGCGATCCAATTGGGCAATGGCGGCCTCATCACGATGACCGGCAGCGGCACGGCCGACCAGACGATCAACGCGGCCATCAACGAAGACGCCGGCTGCACGCTCAACAACGACAACACAACCCACAAGCTGGTCATCAACGGCAACCTCACCTTTGCCAACCTCGGCAACGTGCTTAACAAGACCGGCGCCGGCGAAGTGGTTCTAACCGGCACCAACTGGCTCAACCCGAATGTCGCCAACAACGCCAACGGCAAGCTCACTGTCATGGGCGGCGGCACGCTCACCATCTCCGGCGGCATCACCCGTGCCACCACCGCCAGCACCACCATCGGCAATCAGTCTTATGACGGCACCGTTTACGTTGGCAAGGACACCGCCGGCGGTTCTTCCGGCCACAACACCCTAACTGTTTCCGGCAGCGGCCGTCTTTGGTCGGAAGGCCTGAACCTGGGCGGCGGCGCGTATTTCGCCGACAACCGCAACGGCTACAACACCGTCAATCTCTCGGCCCCCGGCAACCCGACCCTCTATTCTGTCGGTAAAGGCGGCGATTGGACCGATACGATCGGCGACAATACCAGCTACAACGTGGTCAACATGTCCAACGGCGCCTCTTACCAGGTTAACAACACCGGTGCCGCGCTTGCCATCGGACGTAGCGTCAACGCCGATTACAACGGCATCCATATCGACGGCACCGGTGGCGGTGCTCCCACCACGTTTTACAGCGGGGCCTCCCGCTACAAGGAAGTCGGCGGCTATGGCAACCACAACTACATGACGGTGACCAACGGCGGGAATCTCATCGCCGCGCGCTTGAACGTCGGTGAGGGTGGAAACTCCAACTACCTCTCGGCCGACGGTTCCGGCGCCTACGGTGCCTCGCTGATCAATCTCGGCCGCTTCTGCATCGGAGGCAACGCCGGGACTGGCCAGTTCGGCGGCAACGGCAATTACAACTATGTCCTGATAGAAAATGGCGGCTCGTTCATTGCCACCGGCGGATCTAACATTCCGAACGGCATCGGCATGACTGGCACGGCCAGTTACAACTTCATGCAGGTCGATGGGGTTGGATCCACGCTCTACATCCAGAACGACAACGCCCCGCTGACAATTGGCGGCGATTTCCGCGGAGGCAGCAATAACGATGCCCCCGGCGCCACCGGCAACGCGCTGAAGGTCACCAATGGCGGCTACGCCCACGTGAACAGCGTTTACCTCGAGGGCACCGCTTCCAGGGTGGTCCTGGGCACCGGTGATGCGGACACCGCCCTGCTGGAAGTCCGCAGTGACAGCATCAGCACTTACGCACAGGGAATCTATCTGGATAAAAGCGACTCGCTTTTGGAAATCAACAACGGGCGTCTGATCGCCGGACAAAACGTATTGAACCCCGGCGCCATGGTTTCCGGCTTGGGCCAGATCCACCTGCTCGGCCAGGCCTATGTCTCCACCAGCTACACGGGCAGCTCGATCGACAGCGTCATCTACGGCAGCGGCGGCCTGACCAAGGAAGGCTCCGGTACCCTGACACTCTCCAAACTCAACACCTACACCGGCAACACCCTCATCAACGGCAAGATGGTGGTCGCCGCCACCGGCGGCCTCAAGTTCGTGGTCACCGACTTTTCTAACAACACAATCGACCAAAGCGGCAACGGCGGCACTCTCATCGTCAACGGTTCCTTCACCATCGACACCTCCAAGGTGATCGCTTCCGCAGGCACTTGGAATCTGGTCAACAGGGACGAGTTCAGCGGGCTTTCCACGACCTTCTCTCCCGCCACTTTCAGCGTGACCCGCTTTACCAAGAACCCCGACGGGACCACCTTCACCTGGATCGAGAGCCCGACCAAGGTGTGGACCTTTGACACAAGCTCCGGCAATCTAACACTCACCGGCGGGGGCACCCCGGCCATCGACCACTACGAGGTGACCGCTTCCTCGCCGCAGACCGCTGGCACGGCATTCCTTGTCACGCTGACAGCCAAGGATGGTGGCGGGAACACGGTGACCTCCGACTCTTCGACGGTGGTGATAATGAGCGGCACGGCAGGCGTGCAATTTGACAGCGACGGCAATGGCACCTTCGGCGACGTCCATAAAACCCTAACGGGCGGCACCTTCACCATCAGCACCAAGGACGACATGACGGCAAGCATCTCGATCACGGCCACCGACGGCAACAGCAAGACGGGCACCAGCGCGTCGATCGCCATCCAGAGTCCGTTCACGGCGTGGGTCGGCCCGCAAGCACCGCCGGCGGGCCAGGACCACTTTGCCGACGACCCCAACCACGATGGCGTGAGCAACGGCCTGGCATGGATCCTCGGCGGCGGGGCGATGTCGGAAAGCCGCGCGTTGCTGCCTGAGGCGAGCACCCGTTCCGGCGCGCTGACCTTGTCCAACTTCAAGTGCCTGAAGGCCGGCAAGCGTCTGGGCAGCACGCTGACCCTGCGGTTCGGCAACGACCTTGACATCTGGCAGACGGCGGCGATCCCGCCGGGCAACGCGACGGTCAACAGCGTCGCCTTTACGATCACCCCGCTGGACGCCAATTACGACCAAGTCAGCGCCACCATCCCACAGTCCGCGGCAGCGGAAGGCCGGCTCTTCGGCCGCCTCGAAGCCAGCGGCAACTGATCCATCAGGCTAGCTGTTCGATTATTGCTGTTCGATTATTGCTTGCCCAGCCCATTGAAGATGAGGTATTTGAGTGGCGCAACACCCATCATGCCGGGATGGCGAAATTGGTAGACGCGCTTGATTTAGGATCAAGTGGGGTAACCCTTGCAGGTTCGAGTCCTGTTCTCGGCACTTCTCCTTGAAAATTCAGGAGTTACAACGGAAAGATTGATGAGGTTTTCAGTCTAAGGGAAATTCAGTGTGCCCAAAGTGTGCCGGATGCCTGAAATCAGTGATTTCCGCCTTCCTTACCGGCATCAGAACCCGGAGCCCATGCTGGCTATGGCTCGCCGGGCATGTATGGAACCGGGCCGCATTCTGCAAATTTTGCGCACACGCGTGCCGATTTGTACCGAGTTACTAGGTAATTGAGAGGTGTGACGCCTGTACGTTTTGCATTCTCTTGCAGACAACGCTGCAAGTTTTGCATTATTCCCTTGCTAGTTAGGGACCCGCCGCAGCTATTCCATTCGTTTGGGACAAAAGACACAAAGCCCACCTGAACTCAGAAACGTAGCAGCCCTATGAAAAATAAAAAGCCACACCGCAACAATTTCCTTATATCACAAGGGCCAGCTTACCTGGCGATATGCCTCACTTGGATGGGTTTGCCCTCAGCCAACGCGGCCATTTGGAACGTCAATGCGGATGGGAACTGGAGCGATGCCGGAAATTGGAGTGGCACCCTGCCGGACGGGGTGGGTGCCACCGCGTCGCTGACTTACAATATTTACACCGGGACAGGCGTCGGTCCCAAGACCGTCACCCTCAATACGACATCCAGAACGGTAGGCACTCTCAATATCGGCGATTCCGGCTCAGCCTATTTGGGTTACACGCTGGCTGCCAGCGGCGGTGCCGCCCTGATCCTCGACAACGCGCTGGCTAACGCCCAGATCAACAAAATATCGACCGCGACGGCCGCGGCCGACACGATTTCGGCAGCGCTAGTACTCAACAGCAGTCTGGACATCAGTAACAACGCGCCAGCCGGCCTGACCCTCAGCGGCGGGTTGAGCGCCTACACGGCCGGACTCAAGACCCTCACCAACAAAGGTGCGGGGGGCAATGCGGTGGAACTGAGCGGCAGTCTCGGCGATGGCAGCGGCCAAATCGCAGTGACGCAAAACTCCGCCTCCTCGGTGCTCATTCTCTCCGGCACGAACACCTACAGTGGCGACACCACCGTGAGCACCGGCACCCTGCAACTCGGCAACGGCGGCACCAGCGGGTCGCTCAGCCTGAGCAGCGCCATCACCAACAATGGCACTCTCGTCTTCAACCGCTCCGACATCCTGACCCAAGGCATTGACTTCAACAGCGTCATCGGCGGCAACGGTGCGGTGACCCAAGCGGGCACCGGCACCACCCTCCTCAATGGAACCAACACTTTCCTCGGTACGGTTACCCTCAGTGCCGGCATGTTGAGTGTCTCTGCGGACACCCACTTGGGCGCGGCCAACCCGTTGGTCTTCAACGGCGGCACCTTGCAGGTCACCGGCACGGCCATGACCGGCTTCGGTTCCCACACGCCCAGCTTCACCAGCACCAAAGCCGTCGCTTTGGAGATCAACGATGCCGCCAACACCTTCACCGTGAGCCAAGTCCTCAACCAGGGCTCGGGCGGCCTCGTCAAGAGCGGCGCGGGAACCCTGTCCCTAACAAATACCAACAGCTACACCGGCCTTACCACCGTCAGCGCCGGCACGCTCGCTTACGGAATCACCAATGCTTTAAATTCGGGTGCGGTCACGGTCAATGGCGGCACGCTGGATGTGTCAAGTTTCAGCGACAGCGTCGGGGTGGTGACTCTAACAAACGGAGCCATCACCGGCACCACGGGGGTGTTGACAGGTTCAAGTTATGTCTTCAATGGCACCGGCACGATCTCGGCCATCCTCGCTGGCACCGGCAGCATCACCAAGAGCGGCGCGGCCACCACGACCACCCTCTCCGGCCTGAATACCTTCACCGGCGTGACCACCCTGAGCAGTGGCCTCTTGTCAGTCGCCACCATCGGCTTTGGCGGCGTGGCCGGCAATCTGGGCGCGGCGGCAGTGGCGGCGGCCAATCTCGTGTTCAACGGCGGCACCCTCCAATACACCGGCGCGACGGCATCCACCAACCGCGGTTTCACGATCAACGCATCCAACGAAGCTGTCATCGAGGTGAGCACCCTCACCAGCAACCTAACAATCTCCGGTGCGGGCGCGGCCACCACCGGTGCCCTGACCAAGACCGGCGCGGGCACCTTGACCCTCTCCGGAGCGAACAGCTTCACCGGTCTCACCTTGGTCTCCGAGGGCACCCTGGCCTACGGTGTCACCAATGCCTTGAGCAACGGGGCCGTCACGATCGATGGCGGCACCCTCGATATCGCGGGCTTCACCGACACGGTCGGCGCGGTGACCCTGACATCCGGCTCGATCACCGGCACCACGGGCGTCCTAACAGGCACCGGTTATGCCCTCGACGGCAGCGGCACGGTGGCCGCAACTCTGGGCGGCGCCAGCGCCACGCTCACCAAGAGCAATGCGGGCATCGCGACCCTCGGCAAAGCCAATAGTTATGGCGGGTTGACCACGGTCAGCGGTGGAACCCTCGCCTATGGCATCGACAACGCCTTGAACGGCGGTGGCATCACCGTCAACGGCGGCATCCTGGATATTTCAAGTTTCACCGACACGGTGGGCGCAGTGATTCTGTCATCTGGCTCGATCACCGGCAGCACCGGCATTTTATCGGGCACCAGTTACGCACTCACCGGCACGGGCAGCATCTCCGCCATGCTGGGCGGATCCGCAGCGCTCACCAAGACCAATGCCGGCAGCGTAACACTCACCGGCACGAATACTTACAACGGGCTAACAACCGTCAGTGGCGGCACCCTCACCTATGGAATTGAAAACGCCCTGGGCAGCGGGGCCGTCACCATCAGTGGCGGCATCCTGGATATCGCCAGTTTTAATGACGCGGTGGGAGTCGTGACCCTGACATCCGGCTCCATCACCGGCACCACCGGTATTTTGTCCGGCACCAGTTACGCCCTCAGCGGCACCGGCAATATCCCGGCCATCCTCGGCGGCGAGGGCTCCTTGACCAAGACCGGCGCGGCCACGGTGACCACCCTCAGCGGTTCTAACACCTACAGCGGCATCACCACCCTCACCAGCGGCACCCTGGCGATCAGTGCCATCGACGCCCTCGGGACGGCCACCCCTGCGGCGGCCAACCTCGTGTTCAATGGCGGCACGCTCCAATTCACCGGCGCCAGCGCCTCCACCGAACGCAACTTCACGCTCACTGCGGCAACCACCGGCACCATCGAGGTGACCACCGGCAATCTAACCATTTCCGGGGCGAGTGCGGCGACCTCGGGCGCGCTGATCAAGGCGGGAGCCGGCACCTTGACCCT
>CAIKDP010000115.1 GCA_903826205.1 Akkermansiaceae bacterium | reverse complement strand
TGGGACTGACCGCGCGCAAAACGCGCCTGTGGGCACCGGAATGCGGCGGTTTCCAGAGTGCGGCGGTGTTCACGCCCGAGGCGGCGGTTCCGCTCGAACCTAACAAGGGTTGGCTGTTGCTTGCCGCCGAGACCCCGCCCGGATAGGGCACGAGGCGCTTCGAGGCGCTTCGAGGCGCTTCGGGGCGCTTCGGAGATTACCCCTGCCCCGGGGCTGAATTTTTGCGTGCCGAACGGCCCGGATTGTGCTTGAGTTCCGGGCATGCCCCCACAACGCGTCAAAACGGTTGCCTCGATTTCGGTTGGTGAATTCTATAAAAACCACGCGAGCGGACTCAATCTCAGCCTGCTGGGCCAGGAGGTGGGGTTTGATCGCCCGATCAGCGAACCCGCCATGAACCGCCCCGGCCTGGCCCTCGCCGGGTTCTTCTCCTACTTCGCCCCCAAGCGCGTACAGGTGCTGGGCAACTCGGAATTGTCCTATCTGAAAAAGCTGCCCGACGCCCTGCGTTCGGACCGGTTCCGCCGCATGTGTGATCGGGACATCCCGTGCATTGTCGTCGCCCGTGGTGCCGGCATTGGCGACGACCTTCACAGTGTGGCCAACGACCACAACATCCCGATTTTCGGCACCTCGATGGTGACGATGAATTTCCTCAATGCCGCCACCATTCGCCTCGAGCAAGACTTTGCACCCAGCGTGACCGTCCACGGTTGCATGGTGGACATGCGCGGCATTGGCATCCTCATCATTGGCAGAAGCGGTTCGGGCAAATCGGAAACCGCCATCGGCCTCATCGAGCGCGGCGCGTCATTGGTGGCCGATGACATGGTATCTATCAAATACGTCGGCGGCGACCTGGTGGCCTCCTCGCCCGCCCTGTCCCGCGGGTACATGGAAATCCGCGGCATCGGCATCATCAACATTGCCAACCTCTACGGTCTGACCTCCATCCGCCCGGACAAGCGCCTCGACCTCGTGGTCCTGCTCAAGCCCGGCGCCGACCTCAACGAAGTGGACCGCTGCGGCATGCAACAAAACACCTACGAAATCCTCGGCCAACAAGTGGTTCAGGTGGAAGTGCCCGTGGGTCCCGGCCGCGACACCGCGCGCATGGTCAGCATTGCCGCGCTCGACCAGCAACTGCGCAGCCTCGGCTACAACATGGCGGATGAATTCAACCAGCGCCTCATCAGCCACATGTCCAGCGAGGCGCCGATGCAAAGCGGCACGCCCGCGCGGCAGATCTGAAAACCCGATCCCGCTTAATACTGATAGAGCAGATAGAAGTTGAACTGGCCGCCACTGTCGGCTTCCTTGTTGGGGACCGACATGGGAATGGCATAGTCCAAGGCCAGCGGCATCGGGCTGATCGGCAGCTTCAGGCGCACGCCAAAGCCGATATCGCTGTACAAGTCGCTGGGGCTCAAGTCCCAACTGGCTGCATTGACAAAGCCCATGTCGTAGAACACGGCGGCGCGCACGGTTTCAATGATCGGGATGGTGTATTCACAGGAGACATAGCCCAACGACCTGCCGCCGATTGCCTCGCCGGTGGTGCCGGGCGTGTCACGCGGCCCCACATCGCGGAATTTGAAGCCGCGCAAGGTGCGGCCACCGCCAAGGAACATCCGCTCAAAGATGGGAACCTTGTCACCATTGGTGCTATCCACGGAGGCGATTTCGCCGCTGATGGATAAGACCGTATCCCACTTGAGGTTCCAATATTTCTGGCCTTGGACCGAGAAGCCGAAGGTGTTCACGTCGCCACCGATGCCTGCAAAGGTGATCCCTGCATCCAGCTTGTGGCCGCTGCGAGGTTGGATCAGGCTGTCGCGGCAGTCATACACATAGTTCAAGGCCATGGCGCTGCGCATGAAGCTGCCATCTTCAGTGACCAACTCCGAGGTGGGAGGCGTGCCGGCATCCACATCAATCTTGACCTGCTCCAACCGGTATTCGAGTTTGAGCGAACCGTGGTCACCCAGCGGTTTGCGCAGCGAAATGGCGCCACCCGCGTTGGTCTGCTCATAGTAATCGCTGAAATAGTTAGACTGGCGGTAGAACAACTCGCCGCCCAGAGCCAGCTTGCGGTCCAGGAACCAAGGTTCCACCAAGGACATGCTGAAGTCCGTGCGGGTGCTGCCCATCCGCAGGTTCATCGAGAAGCGCTGCCCGCCGCCGGTGAAGTTCCATGGGTGGAACAAGTCGAAGTTGGATTGTTCCAACGTCAGGAAGCCCACGATGCTGTCGATCGAGCTAAAACCAAAGCCGACACCCACCGAACCCGTGGATTTTTCTTCCACCAAAATATCCACATCGCGATAGCCATTGCCGCTAGGTGCGCCGGTCACCTGCACCTCGCCGAAATACTGCAGATTGGACAAGCGGGCTTTGGTGGTTTCCAATTCAACCGAGTTGAACCAATCGCCGGGTTGGAGCGTGCCTTCACGGCGGATCACCTTGTCCTTGGTCTTGGTATTGCCCTGGATATTGACGCGCCCGACGTGGAAGCGGGTGCCCTCGGTGATGCGATAAGTGATGGCGACCCGGTTGGGGCCGGCATCGCGGATATCGGGGGATACCGCGGCATCCGCGTAGCCACGAGACCCGTAGTAGGAACGGATCATGGTGATATCGGCGCGCATTTTCTTGGAGGAATAGGCGTTGTTGGCGACCAAGGTCAGCGCGGGGTATAATTCATCGGACTTGAACACCGTAATGCTGCCGAAGCCCACCGACGCCACCGTGTATTTTTCGCCTTCATTGATGGGAATGACCAGATCCACCCGGCCGTCGCCCACCGGTTCACGGCGGATGCCGGAACTGCTCACGCGCAAATAGCCCTTGCCCCGGTAGTAGTCCAAAACCGCATCCAAATCGGTATCCAATTGGTTGGTTTCAAAGCGGCCGGACTTGGTCAACCATGAGAACCACCCCTTGGGTTTGGTCTTCATTTCCTTGCGCAGTTCGGCGGTGGTGAAGGCCTTGTTGCCTTCGAAACGGATTTTTCGCACCTCATTCTTGGTCCCCTCTTCGATGACAAACACCAGGTCCGCCTTGCCCTGCTGGGCCGTGGGCTGAATCTTGTGGGTGACCACCACGTCCGGGTAGCCGGAGCTTTGGTAATATTTTTCAATATTGCGGCGGGCCTCGCGAATCACCTCGTCGCTGAGAATCCCCCGGCTTTTGAGCTTGGTTTCCTTGGCCAACTTCTGATCCGAGTACACCGAGTTGCCCACAAAGCCAATGGCCACATACTCCGCACGCGTGCTCACTTCCGCAATCAAGCGCACCCCGTCGCCCACCGCCTCCGCCAGGAAGCGCACTTCCTCCACCATCCCGGACTCATAAAGCGCCTTCACATCGGCATCCAGACGCTCCGCGGCATAGGTGGTCCCCGCCTTGGAACTCATCAAATTGCGCAGGCGTGCCTCGTCCACGGTCTTGGACCCGGTGTAACGAATCTCCACGCTGGCAATCTTTTTGCCCTCGAAATCCTGTGCCTGCAACCCGCCGGCAAGGGATACCCATGCTAGTGACAACAAGGCGGCAAGACGCACGCCAGCGCGCGCCATGGATAGTTTGGATATGGGTAATGTAAGCATGCCAGTGGTGGGGATGCGCAATGGAACCCACCCCCTTCCCCTCCGTCAAGCATATTCCTGAGGCGCAATTCATCGGGCGTGCCGAAATCCTTGCCGAGCGCGCGATCCTCCTCTACACCCGCCGCGTGCTCACCATTCACAAGCTTACCAAGACCCTCGGCGGACGCACCCTGCTGCGTGAGGCGGAAATGTCCATCAACTGGGGCGAACGGGTGGCCTTGGTCGGTCCCAACGGGGCCGGCAAGTCCACCTTGTTCCGCATGATCCTCGATGAGGACAGCCCGGACGAGGGCACCATTGAACGCGACGAATACTCGATCACCGGCTACCTGCCGCAGGAATCCGGCGAGCCCAGCGATGAAACCATCATTGAAATCGCCATGGGTATCACCCCGGAAATGATCGGCATCCTCCGCACCATGCGCGAACATGAAAAAACCGGGGACCTCTCGCACCCGGATTTTGCCAAGGCCCAGGACCAGTTCAACCACCTCAATGGCTATCAAAACGAACCCAAGGCGAAAAAGATCCTCGCCGGCCTGGGGTTCAAGGAAGTGGATTTCCACCGCCCGGCCCGCGAATACTCAGGCGGCTGGGTGATGCGCGCCCATCTGGCGCGGCTGCTGGTCATGGAACCGGACCTGTTGATGTTAGATGAGCCGACCAACCACCTCGACCTGCTCTCGCTGCTGTGGCTTCAACGCTATCTGCTGAATTACTCCGGGGCCATCCTGATGATCTCGCATGACCGGGATTTCATGGACGCCATCATTGAGACCGTCGTCGAGATCGACCCGGATGCCGCCAAACTCATCGCCTACACCGGCAACTACAGCTCGTTCCTCGAGCAGCGCGAAAAGCGCTACGAACTCCAGGTCCAAGCCTACCGCAACCAAAACAAGGAAATCGAACAACACCAGGAGTTCATCGACCGCTTCCGCCAAATCGGTTCCAAGGCCGCCCAGGTCCAGTCCCGCATCAAGTTCCTCGAAAAACTCGATCGCGTCGAAAAACCACGCACGCCCCGCAAACCCTTCAAGTTCAATTTCCCGCAACCCCAACGCTCCAACCAAAAAGTCATCGACCTCGTCAAGGTCGGCCAGTCCTACGGCGCGAAGCGCATCTATCAAAACCTCGACCTGACCATCGAGCGCGGCGACCGCATCGTGCTGGTCGGCCCCAACGGGTCCGGCAAGACCACCCTGCTCAAAATTCTCGCCGGCCAGATTCCCATCGATGCCGGCAAGCGCGACGTGGGCTACGCCACCAAGATCGGTTACTATTCGCAACACCGTTCGGAAGCCCTCACCGAAAACAACACGGTGCTCGAGGAAGTGATGGGCTGCTGCCCGACCCTGCGCGATGAGGAGGCCCGCTCGATCCTCGGCTCGTTCCTGTTCCGGCGCGCCGATGTGGAAAAACGCTGCGGCATTCTCTCCGGCGGCGAAAAATCCCGCCTCAACCTCGTCAAGTTCCTCGTCGATCCGCCCAACCTCCTGCTTATGGACGAGCCAACCACCCACCTCGACATCCTCGCCATCGACTCGCTCGTCGCTGCCCTCAAAAATTATGAGGGCACCTTGGTTTTCATTTCCCACGACGTCCACTTCATCCGCACCTTGGCGGAAACCACCCTCCACATCAACAACGGCGTCGTCACCCGCTACACCGGCGGCTACGATTACTTCATCGAAAAATCCGGTCTTAACGATGATCGCAGCGCGGTGACTGCGTGATTGCAAAAATCACCCCTTGACCCGGGCGATTTTCCCCATTACTACGACCTCCGCATGGGATTTGACACACTTGGGCTCTCCGCAGCCGTCCTGGAAGCCATTGAGGAATCCGGTTACACCACCCCGACACCGATTCAGGTGCAGGCCATACCAATCATTCTGGAGGGCAAGGACGTCATCGGCGCGTCGCAGACGGGCACCGGCAAGACCGCCGCCTTCGCCCTGCCCACCCTCTCCAAACTCGAGAAGCTCGGCAAACCGCAGATTCTGGTCCTCGAGCCGACCCGCGAACTGGCCTGCCAAGTGGCCGAGTCGTTTGAAAAATACGGCAAGCATACCGGCCTCAAGGTGGCCCTGCTCTATGGTGGCGTGGGCCTCGGCACCCAAGCCGAGCAACTGGCTGCCGGCGCGGACATTGTGGTGGCCACCCCCGGCCGCCTCGTCGATCACTTCTACCGCGCAACCATGCGCTTTGGCGAAATCAAAACCCTCATCCTCGACGAAGTGGACCGCATGCTCGACATGGGCTTCCTGCCGCAAGTGCGCAAAATCGTCAACCTCTGCCCGTGGGATGGCCGCCAAACCTTGTTTTTCTCGGCCACCATGCCGCCGGCCATCCAGACCTTCGCCCAATGGTGCCTCACCGACCCCCAAACCATCGAGATCGCCCGCCGCTCGATTCCCACCACCGTCACCCATGCGTTCTATCCGGTGGCCATGGACCAGCGCGACGAACTCTTGCTCGATCTGCTCAAGCAAACCGATTACCACTCGGTGATGATTTTCACCCGCACCCGCAAGGAGGCCGACGAAGTCTGCGCGCT
>CAIKDP010000114.1 GCA_903826205.1 Akkermansiaceae bacterium | reverse complement strand
GGTCAGGGGCGTGGCCGTGGTGATATCCACCTGCAGATCCGTGGCGCTCTTGGTAAAGCTGCCCACCTTGAAGTTGGTGTTGTTGTAGACCGCACCCAGCGAATAGTTGCCGCTGTCCAAGCTGCCGCCGGTCACGGCGTGGACCAACGTGTAGGTGCCGCTGCCCGCGGTGGTGCCGCTCAGACTGTTGCCGTAAATATTCACCCGGATGCCGTCGCCGCCGGATGTGTTGATCGTCGCATTGCCCGCCACGTTGATCTTGGCACCGGTTGTCGTCGCGCCAATGGCGCCGCCGATAGTGGTGGAGCCGCCCGCAGTGAGGCTCAGGTTGCCGCCGATGGCCAAGGGCGCGTTCGCCGAGGCCTCGTAAACCAAGGCCGAGTTCTGCGCCACCGCCACGCTGCCGCTGCCCAGCGCGCCGCCATTGCGGGCCGCCAGGAAGCCGGCGTAGTCGGTTTGGCCGACCGTCGTGCCGCCGGCGTAGGCGTTGGCACCGGAGAGGACCAGCATGCCGCCCGTGACCGACGTCGAACCGGTATAGGCATTGTTGTTGGGGAGGATCAACATGCCACCACCCGTCTTGACGATCGAGTTGGCCGTGCTGCCATTGCTGATCACGCCGCCAAGGGTGAGGGAACGGAACTGATTGGTGGTGTCATCGCTGCCGGTATAGATCGAGCGGGTCGTGCCGGGCGTGGCGCCCAGATCGATCGCGCCCGTACCGAGGTTGAGGCTGCCGCCGGTCCCTCCGTAGCCGAAATCGGCATTGACCGTGATCGGGATGTTGGTGGCGACATTGCCCGACCCGTTGACCGAGCCGCCGGCGAAGGTCAGCCGACCGGTGCCGAGCGCTGTGGTGCTTTGGATGTAGACTGTGCCGGCGTTGATGACGGTGCCGCCGCTGTAGGTGTTGGCGCCGCTCAGATACAGATCACCGTAGCCCGATTTCACCAGCGTCAGGGCACCGGTGTGGTTGACGATCGGGGCGCTGATAGTGATGTTGCCGCCGTCCCAGGTGCTGCCGACGTTGATATCAAGATTGGCCGCAGCCGTCCCGTTCTGCCGGATCACGCCACCGGAACTGGAGATGCTCCATCCCCCGCGTCCACCTTGGAGCAGGCTGTTGGTTTCCAAGTTGAAGCTGCCCAGATTCAGGCTGTCGCCTCTGCCGAAGTTGCGCAGGGCGGCAATGGTGCGGGTACCGGTCAGGGTGATGCCGACACTGTCGTTCATGGTCTGGCTACCGCTGTCCGGGCCCATCGTGAAGGCGCTGGAAGTCAACCAGGTGGTCTCGGCCGACGCGGGAATGTTGGCCGCCACGATATTGCCGGAGGCGTCATACACCGCGTAGTCGCGCTGGACGTTGTTGGTAAGACCGACCGTGGCCCAACCACCGATGATCTGGCCCGCTGGCGTCGCCGACGCGCCGGCCACCTTGATGACATTGTAGGTCGCATTCAGGCCGGTGTTCAGGCTCAGGCTGTTCCAGTCTCCACCATCGGGATTCGACGAGAAACCGACCGCAGCGGTGCCCGGGCGGGTCAAGCTGCCCAAGGTCAGTGCCTGGGTGCCATACGGCACATAGGCCGTGCCGTTGTGCTGCACGCGATCCGTGACGATCACATCGAACTGGCCGCCGCTGAGCGTGACGTTGCCCATGGTGCTGGCGTAATCGACGCCGGCGTTCCGGTTATTGAGGTACTGCAGGCTGCCGTTGTAGCCAAGGATCGGCGCGCTCACGCGGGTGGTCCTGGCCGTGCTCGAATCGTTGTTCAATGACAGCGAACCGCCTTGGATCGCAATGCCCGAGGAGGAGAGAATCGCGCCGGCACCCGAGAGGGTCACGGTGCCGCCGTTGATCGTGGTGGCGCCGGTGTAGGTGTTGGCGCTGGTGAGGCTGAGCGTCTGGCCGCCGGCCTTGATGAGGCCGCCGCCGCCGCTGATCGCGCCTTGAATTTCGGTGGGCGCTTCGCCGGTAATGGTGAGCTGTTTCCCGTTGGTGTTGACACCGCCGTAAATGCTCATCGTCCGGTTGTTATCCCAGTTGCTGTTGGACCAAGTCTGGTTGGCGCTGAGGATGATGTCCGGATAGATCATCACGGATTCCCACCGCGCGTTATTGTTTTCATCGCGCCGCGTGACGGTGATGCCACCCTCGCCGATGGTCAGCTTCGAGCCGTCGGCAGCGAGTCGCAGCCACTCATTGCGCAGCAGGGTAATGCCGCGGACACTCATGTCCGCACCCAGCTTCATATCCCACATCCCATCAGAGTTGTTTTGGGTGAAGATAACGTTGGTACTGGCACCGGGAATCAAGGCTTGATTATCGCCACCGGGCGTAGCCGTCCAGTTGCTCTTGTCGACACCGTTGGAAAGTGCCCATGTCCGGTCATCGTAGCCGGTGGGATACTGGCGTTTCCAGTAGGCGGTGGTCAGTGCAGCGGCACTGGTGACGGGAACCGTCAAGTCCGTAAGGGTCGCAGTCGGTGTGCCGACCAGGAAATTGGTGTTGTTGTACACGCGGCCCAGCGAATAGGACGCGCTGTTCAGGGCGCTGCCGGCACCGGCACCATGGACCAACGTGTAGCTGTTGGTGCCGCTCAAAACCGGGACCCCGCTGATGCCGTAGACGTTTACCTTG
Source organism: Akkermansiaceae bacterium (assembly GCA_903826205.1). Classification (GTDB taxonomy): domain Bacteria; phylum Verrucomicrobiota; class Verrucomicrobiia; order Verrucomicrobiales; family Akkermansiaceae; genus Luteolibacter. The sequence continues at coordinate 77,115 of CAIKDP010000114.1, read as the reverse complement.
ATGCTGCCGCTGGCCGTCGCGTTGCCCGCCACGTTGATTTGGGCGCTGGTGGTGGTGGCACCGAGGGCGCCGCCGATGACGGTGTTGCCGTCACCGGAAAGGCTCAAGGTTCCGCCAATGGTCAAGGGCGCGTTCGCGCTGGCTTGATAAAGCAAGGCCGCGCTCCCGCCCACGGTCACGTTGTTGCCGGAGCCGCTGCCTAGGGCACTGGCATTCGTGGCGACCAAGCTGCCTTGGTTGATACTCGTCGAGCCGGTGTAGGTGTTGGCGCCGGAGAGAACCAGCGTACCTGAGTCGTTCTTGATGATCGAGTTGGCCGTGGTGCCGTCACTGATGACGCCACCGAGGGTGAGCATGCGGGTGTTCCAGACGGTGATCGTGCGCGCCGTGCCGGCTGTCGTGCCCAGGGAAACCGCACCCGTGCCCAGATTGAGGCTGTAGTTATCGTTGCCGCCGAAAGTGAAGTTGGCGTTGATGACGATCGGGTTGTTGTTGGCGTTGGTGATGCTGGGGGAGACATCCTGATAGAGATTGCCGCCGTTGAGGGTCAGGGTGCCGGTGCCCAGCGCGCTGGCGTTGTTCACACGGAGCCAGTCGCCTCTGGTCTCGATTCCGCCGGAGAAGGTGTTGGCGCCATTCAGCGTCAAGTGGCCGTTGGCAACGATACCCCCCGTGCCTTTGAGCGAACTTCCGCCATCCTCGTCGATGCTGTTGAGCGTCACCGTGCTGCTGAAGGTGAGCGACGAACTGGCCAGGGTGATATTGTTGCCGACGCTCAGGGTGGCACCGGTGGTGTCCAGCGTCGCATTGGTGAGGCGCAGGGTGTCGCCGACGACGACATTGCGATCGGTCCCCGTGCCTGTCATGGAGAGCGAGCCGCCGGCATCGACCCTCAGGTTGCCCACGTTGAGGGCTTTGTCGGTGGTGAGCCTGCCATTGACCAGCCAGAGGGTGGCATTGGAGGCGGTGGTGAGGCTGGCCGGAGCGGCAAACACCAGATTGGTGGCCGCGTTGTCGATTTTAAGGGTGCCGTCGACATTGAGGCTCTGCGGCGTGGTCTGTGTGAACAAACCGCCGTTGAGGTTGAGGTTATAGACGCTCAGGGCCTTGTCGGTGGTCAGGGTACCGGCGTTGAGGTTGAGGGTCGAGCCGCTGCCCATGGTCAGGGTGGTGGAGCCAATGATGTTGAGGTTGACGCCCGCGCTGGTGACATCCATCCGGCCGCTGCCCAATAGACTGATATTGTCATTGAGGGTCAGACCGTAGCTGTCGGTCGTGTTCACCGTGAGGATCTTGCCGCTCTGGACGGTCAGGGTCTGGGCGGCCGAGCCGAGGGTGACGGACGGGAAGCCCGAGCCACCGGCGCCCGCGGTCAACGTGCTGTCTTGCGTCACGTTCAGATTCAAACCAAAGCTCGTGTTGCCGGACAGTAACAATTGGCCGCCGGAGAGTTGCACATGGCTCGATCCGCCCAAGGCGTCGGCGCTCAGAGCCGACAACTTGCCGGCTTGGACGTCGAAGGTGATGTTGGCCAGGCCGATGTCGCCGGCGTTGAGCGTGAGGGTGCCGCCGCCGGCCTTGATGAAGGTGGCGGTGGCGCTGTTGCCGGTGATGGCACCGAGAGCCACGGCGGCGCCGTTGTTGATGCCGACCGAAGTCGCCGCCGCGTCAATCGCGGTGCTGGCAAAGGTCATGGACGGTGCCCCGCTGACGGTCAGCACGCCATTGGCGAGAGTCAAGGCACCGACGCTCAAGGGGGAATCCGTCGCCACCGCCAACTCGGAGCTGGCATCGACCCGCAGGGTCTTGCCGCTCATGTCGAGCGCACCGATGGACTGGTAGCGGAACTCGCCGAAGGCGTTGCCGGAAGATACGTCAAGACCTGTCCAATCCATATAGGACTGGTGCATGGGGATATGGATGGATCCGTAATCGTCCGCGTTGTTCTTGTAAGTGATGGCCATGTCATACCAGTTGGCAGCATCCAGCGTCCGCCAAGAATCACGCCAGCGCTGCCAGCTGCCATCGATCTTGACGTAGCCTTCCCAATCGTTATCAGACTCCCAAGTGCCAAGGATTTTGTTGCTCGTGGTTGTCGGCTTATACTGCCCCTGCCACATCACGTCGAACTGCCCCACGTTTGACTGACCTGCGAACAGATCGCTCCAATACTTCTTCCCTTCACTGCCGTTGCTGCGATACCAGATGGCACCCGTTTCGGTGGCGGTGGCAACCGGTGTCTGGTAACGCAAGTCGTAGCCAGAACCGAACTCAATGTAACCTCTCGCGTCACCAAGCCCGGTATAGTAGGAGGCCTTCAGTGCATTCGAGACGGTGTTCACCTGTCCTGACAGCGACAGCTTGCCGCCGGCGAGTTGGATGGCGGTGGCGCCGCCGAGCGGGTCGTTGGAACCGACCGCAGTGGCGGTGGTATCGACGATGCCGCCGGTGACGCGGAGGGTGGTGTTGGAGGCCACGATGCCGCCGGTGCTGTTGTTCAGGACCTTGGTGCCGGTGCCGCCGAGGATGAGGGTCTTGGCACTGCCGCCGTCGTTGTAGGTGCCGAGGTTAAAGGTGCCGGCGGTGGTGATGGTGCCGGTACCCGCGAGGGCCGTGCTTGTCGGGGTAACGCTACCCGCGGCAGAGAAGGTCGCGCCATTGCCGAGCGCGAGCGCGCCGAGCGTGACCGGCACCTTGGCATCAATGCCGCCGCTCGCCGAGGCAGCCACGGTGGTGCCGGTGAAACTGATGCCGGTGGGTGAACCCTTGGCCGTGAGCACACCGCCCGTGATGTTCAGGGCGCCAAACGTGGAACTACCGTCAGTGGCGGCGTTCAGTGTGCTGTTGGCCTCAACCGTGAGGTTGGTGGCCGACATGGTGAGGTTGCCGCTGATAACGGGCTGTGGCGCACCGGAGGGATATGCAGTGGTTAGGCCGTACTTATACGCCAGATAGCCGCCGACCGCGTTTTCTTCAGTGGGGGTCAGCGCATGATCATAGGAAATGAGTTCGGCCATGTCCATATTCAGGGAACGCCAGCCTTCCTGGCGGCCTAGGGAATACAGCCTCTGGCTCGTGTTCCAATCGTTGCCTGTCACCTTCACGAGCATGAATGGTCCATTGTCGCCCAAGGAATACGGCGTGCTCGGAATGTTCGTGCCATCTTTGGAAACAGCGGCTGGGTAATTTCCATCCCAAAAGTTGCCATTCTGGTTTAGCATATAGCCGGCGCGGCTGTCGCTGCCCATGAAGGATCCCCAGTCGCCATCGAGGATCTTGACGACGGCATACTGTTCCTTGGAGTACATGTTGCCAGTGATGTTGGCATACGCTTCATTGCGGAACTGGACGACCGGCAGGCCGTTGATCTGATTGGTGGCGAGGTACATGTTCCGGTCGCTGGTTGTGGCGACGTGCGTGCCAGCGAGAGACGTCCAGGAAATGTTGTTGCTACTGTTAATCGTCACACCTTGCGCGGCATCAAACCAAGCATTCATGCCTGAGGTGGTCGGCGTTGCCGGGTCGGTGGCGCCGCCGAGGCTGAGTTTCAGTTCGCCGCCGGAGAGGGTGACGCTGGTGGCGCCGCCGAGCGGGCTGGTGCCGATGCCTTCGAGGGTGCCGTTGGAGACAGTGACGGTGCCGGTATAGCCGCTGTTATTGCCGGTGAGGACCAGCGAACCGGTGCCGGCCTTGGCCAGCCCCCCCGTGCCGGTGATGGCACCGTTGAGGGTGGTTGTGCCGGTACCCGTCACGGTGAGCAGACTGGTGCCGGTGGTGACGGCATTCTGGATGGTCAGCGGATTGGCCGAGTTGTTCGACCATTGCTGGGCCCCGCCCAAGGTAATGGCCACGTTTTGACCGGCCGTCGCGGAACCGATGGTCACAGCGCCCGCCAGGCTGTCGACCTCAATGCCGCTGGTGCCCAGCGTGAGGGTGTGATCCGCATTCCCGCCTAACAAACTGGTCGCCGCCGTGTTGGAGCCAAGGAAAACCAAACCCTGGACCGACTGGCCACCGTTGAGATTGACGGTCTGCGCGGTGTTGACGGTGCTGATGGAAAAATCCGCGATATCCGAGGCGCCGGGAACGGCGGAAGGATCCGGGGTGTCCGCCCCCACGAGGGTGGACCATGAACCCACTGCGCTCCAATCGGTCGCCGAGCCATCCCAATAGATGGTGGCGGCTGGCGCGGAGTGCGCGGCGAGGAGAGTGACGAGGGCGATGGCGAGGTTACGGGAACCTTTACGGACGAGACGATAGGCGGACTTGGTTTTCATAGAGTGGGGGAGTTACAGGTTATCAGTTAGAGGTTAAAGGGGAAGAGGGGGCGGGGAAGCACTAAATTCTAAGCATGAAATTCGAAACGAAGAGGAAGATGGGAAGCACTAAATTCTAAGCATGAACCGAGCGGAGCGAGATAGGCTGGAGCGAAGCGACAGCCCCGCAGGGGGACCGCCGGAGGGCGGGACCAAATTCGAAACGAAGATGAAAAGGGACATGCATGGCTTGGATGGTTTTGGATTTGGGATTTAAGATTTCGTGCTTTCTTTTTCTGACCACGGAAAAAAAACGGAATAAAAAACGCGGGCAAGCTTCGCCCGACACTCTAATAAGTTTTAAAACGCAGGCCTCCGCAAGGAAAATTTCCAAAAATTGGAATTTTTTAGACAAAGGCTGGCAGCTGGTGGGAAGAGTGGGGATTTCTAATTTTGGATTTTCTTCGTAGGCGCGTTCGTGAGAACGCGGGCTCCGGGGAGACACGGGGCAGGCAAACCACTGATCAGAACTGATGGCCACTGAGCGCACTGATATTGGATTTGGGCTGGAAATACAGCGGTTTGAACAGAGGCAACAGAGGAAGATCTTGGTAAAATGATGGAAGTGAGGGACCATGGGTGAAGCGCAACGCGGAGGGGCGGATGGCAGGGCGTGGCGGCCTCGCCGCGCCGTGACTGGCCAACGGCTGAGACAGCCTTATGCGGTCCACCCTACCCGCGATGCCGGCGGGCCTTGGCATGTCCCTCTCCATGCCCGCCCCCCTCTGGTTGACACCGCAGACCGGGGAGGGTAAGCTGGCAACATGTCCACTGCGGAACTCAAGCAAATCGTCGAGCGCCTGGCCCTATCCCAGCAGGAGACGGACCGCCAGATGAAAGAGACGGACCGCCAGATGAAAGAGACGGAGCGGTATATGCAAGAGACGGCCCGCCAGATGCAAGAGACGGACCAGAAAATCAAGGCGCTGAGCGGCTTGTTCACCAGCCAGTGGGGCAAACTGGTGGAGGCACTGATGCGCCCGGGCACCGTGAAGTTGTTTCAGGCACGCGGGGTGGTCGTCAGCCAAATGACCGGGCGCCGCACCGGTATCGACCACGCCGGCCGCGAGATCGAAGTGGATATGACCCTGGTCAATAGCGGCACCATCGTGGTGGTGGAAGTCAAGACCACCTGCAAGGTGGAGGATATCACCTGGCACCTCGACAAATTGCAGCGCTTCAAGCAGGCGTTCAGCGAATACTCGACGTGGGACGTGCAGGGTGGCTTGGCGGCCCTCACCTTTGAGGAGGAAAGCGACCGCCACGCCTTCCGCAACGGTCTGTGGGTGCTCAAATGCCAGGACGGCATCACCTCCATCGCCAATGGCGAGAACTTCCAGGCGCAGGTGTTCTGATCTGTTTGGGTAGGGCGTGGCGGCCTCGCCGCGCCGTGACTGTTTGGGTAGGGCGTGGCGGCCTCGCCGCGCCGTGACTGGCCAACGGCTGAGACAGCCTTATGCGGCCCAGAGCCGCACCCTCGCGCCGCCCGTGCGGACAAGTCGGCGGAGCGGGCCGCTCCGCCCTACCTCGCGATGGGTCCACTGGGCGGGCCCTGCCGGACGCAGCAAAAAAAAGGCCGCCGGGTGAGCGGCGGCCTTGGGGAGAGGAGGAACGGCTTATTCGCCTTGCGGGCCACCTTGCGGGCCGCCGGGCATCTGGAAGGGCATTTGCTGCTGCGGCGGGGCATCCTGGATCTTGACGAGTTCCAGTTCGAAGATGAGGACGCTGTTAGGAGCGAGTTCGGCGCTCTTGCGTTCTTCACCGTAGGCGAGAGCGCTGGGAATGAAGAGTTTCCATTTGGCACCGACAGGCATGGTGGTGAGGGCCTCCTTGAAGCCGGGGACGACCTGCAGGGTCATCGGCACGGGCTTGCCCGCCGGTGAAGCATCGAATTCCTTGCCATCGATGAGAGTGCCCTTGTAGTTGACGAGGAACTCCTTGTTATCGGCGGCACCTTCTTTGGGAGCGACGTATTTTTCCTCACCGCCTTTGGCGAGAACTTCGTATTGCAGGCCGCTCTTGGTGGTGGTCACACCTTCGCGCTTGCCGTTTTCCTCGAGGAATTTCTTGCCTTTTTCCAGGTTGGCGGCAGCGGATTCCTTCTCGCGGGTTTGGAGCAAATCGCCCAACGCCTGCATCGCGGCTTGCAACTTGGCTTCCTCAACGCCGGGCTTTTCACCTTTGAAGGCGCTCAGAAAACCCTTGAGGAAGCTCTCCGTGTCCAGATCGCCAACCGCAACGCCAAAACGCCCGAATTGTTGGGCAAAGTTGCCGCCGGTGCGATAGCCGAGGGCGTAAGAGGAATCCGTCTTGATGACCGCCGGGTCGAGCACCGGTTTGGCTGGCGCCTCCGGCACGGCCTGCACCTCGACAGTGCCGGGTGTGACGGACACCGGCGGAGTCACGGCGGTGGCGGGGGCTTTCGGTGCGGCGGGGGCTTTCGGCGCGGCCTGAACTTGGGTGGCGGCGGTGGCGATGAGGCCGAGCGCCAGGACATGGGAGGTGAATTTACGGATCATGATATGGGGGTGGGCGGGAAAGCTAGGGGCACTTGGACAAACTGTCGAGAATAGTTTTTCGCAATCGGAGTTTGACAACAGGCATAAAGATCACAAATTTGTGACACAATGAAGACCGCGACCGTCCGTGACTTGCGCTACGATTTCCCAAAAATCGAAGCATGGCTTGCCGGTGGGGAGGATATCCTCATCACCAAGCATTCGAAGGCCATCGCCAAATTGTCCGCCCAACACGCCTCCGCCAAGCCACTGCCACCTCTGCCGGATTTCGAGGCACGCCTGAAGAAAACCTGGGGTGAGCGGTTTTTCACTCAGGAGGAAGTTGATGAAATGCGGACGTTCGAAACCGGGGAGCCATGATCCACTACGCCGATACCAGTTTTTTGTGCTCATCCTACCGCCGGCAGGACCACACCTCTGCGGCTCTTGCCTATCGGCGGGCGATGTCCGAACCCTTGCATTTCACCAGCCTGTTGGAGTTTGAGTTTCTCCAAGGCATTGAGTTGCAGGTCTGGCTGCATTCACAGGATCGGCGCAAGGGCTATCCGCGGCGTGAGGCGGATCGCATGATTGCCGACTGGGAGGCTGATGTGGCAACCGGCATCAATCGCCTGATAGCCTTCGACATGAACGCGGTGTTGCGCCTCTCCAAGGTTCTATCCGGCCAAACCACGGCCAAGGGTGGCCACCGCACCTTGGACATTTTCCATGTGGCCACCGCCGTCCATCTCGGGGCCAGCCGGTTTCTCACCTTCGATGCCCGCCAAAGAGCCTTGGCAAACCATGCCGGACTGGAGGTGCCGGAGTGAACCCTACAGCGTTAGCAGCAAGCGGCGATGGCGGGACTGGCGGGCTGGGTAAGATCGACCAGCGGCGCGGCGTGGGAAGTGTCGGGCTCGAGGGTTTGCAGCCCCAGTTTTGTTAGGAGCGCGCGGTCATTGGCGGCCTCTGGGTTGTCGGTGGTGAGCAGTTTCTCGCCGTAGAAAATCGAGTTGGCACCGGCGTAAAAACACAGTGTCTGGGTTTCATCCGAGAGCCGGGTGCGGCCAGCGGAGAGGCGGACCTTGGCGGTGGGCACGGCGATGCGGGCGCAGGCGATCATGCGGATGATATCGAGCGGTTCAACTTGTGGGTTTTCCGCCAGCGGAGTGCCGGGCATGGGCATGAGCGAATTGATCGGCACACTTTCCGGCGCCGGATTGAAGTTGGAAATCACTTCGAGCAGGCGGAGCCGGTCGGTGATCGTCTCGCTGATGCCGAGAATGCCGCCGCAACACACCGAGATGCCGGCATCCTGCACGTTGCGGATGGTGCGCAGGCGGTCTTCGTAGGTGTGGGAGGTGACAATGTTAGGGTAATGCTCGGGGGATGTGTCGAGGTTGTGGTTGTATGCGGTGACGCCGGCCTCACGGAGTTGTTGGGCTTCGGCGGGACCGAGCTCGCCGAGGGTCACGCAGACTTCCATGTTGAGCGAGGCCACGTCCCTGACAATATCGAGCACCTGCTCGAAGCGCTCGGTGCCGCCGCGCACGCCGCGCCAGGCCGCCCCCATGCAGAAGCGGGTGGAACCGGAGTCCTTGGCGGCGCGGGCATGCAGCATCACTTCCTCGCGCTCTAACAACACGTGGCTTTCCAACTCCGTCTTGTAGCGGGCGGATTGGGCGCAATAGGCACAGTCCTCGGAGCAACCGCCGGTCTTGATGGAGAGCAGCGTGCAGAGCTGGATTTTCCCCTCCGGGAAATTCGCCTCATGCACCTCATGGGCGCGCTTGAGGAGCGCGAAAAAGGGCAGGTCGTAGATGGCTTGGAGTTCGGATAGAGTCATGGGAGGGAAGTGAAAAGTGAGTAAGTCACTGTAAACAAATAACTATTATGTTAGATTAGGAATATAAAAGATTGAAGAGTTACGGTAAAACAATGAAAAGGTAAAATAATGAAAGAAAAGATCAAGGATTCTGTGCCTGATTTCCTTTCTGCATCATTTTACCTCATCATCATTTTGCCAAAAGTTCTCACAGCTAATGAGCAAATTTGCATAGTTTATTTATTTACGCTGCCTAAGTCACGGGTCAGGGGTATGAAATTGACACTGCATACTCTTCCCAATGACTCATGACCAATGACTCTTGACTCCTCATCGCGCCCACTTGCCGGAGACGGAGGGCAGTTTGCCTTGGCCCACCACTTCGTAGTTGGTGGCACCGATGGCCCCTTCGAGGGGCAGGCCGGTGGCACGTTTCCAAGCGGCACTCATGCTTTCGGCGGTGTGACAACCCCAGCTTTTGCAGTAGGCGTTGCGCGCAAAAACCGAGGCCTTGATGCGGGGCAGGTCGCGTTCATGCAGCCAGGCGATGGAAATGGCCATGATGTCATTGCTGTAATCGAGCATGAAGGCATAGCGGTTGGAGTGACCGAAGAAATCGAAGGTGGTGATCGATTGGGGCGGACGGGAGTTGATGGCTTGGATGAGATCGCCGCCACTGCTGACCCAGATGAGGGTGGCGCGGTTTTTGGCCGCAACCTCGGAAATCCAAGTGGTATAAGGACGGCTGTCTTCGTGGCCGCGGGTCTGATAGCCGGGTTGATAGACGATCCACACCAGCTTGGCATCCGCCCCGTAGGCTTGGTGGATTTCATCCATGCGCAAGGTCGAGGCGCGGACGAAGTTGGCCCACCAGTGGTCGTGGCGGTCGTCCTTGACGCGCAGGTTTTCCCAGCGGCGCAAGGCCGGCCCCCCGGTGACAATGACATGCTCCGCCTGACTCCAAGAACCAAGCAGGAACGCGGCGAAGGCAAGCAGACGGAGCAGTCGGGTCATGGCAGCGGATGCGGTTCAGGAAACAGGATTGCTGCCATTGCGGATGATTTCCAAAAAGCTCTGGGGCTCCAAGGCCGCGCCGCCGATGAGCGCACCATCGATGTCCGGGCAGGCCATGAGTTCCGCCGCATTGCCAGGTTTGACGCTGCCACCGTATTGGATGCGGAGTTTGGCGGCGGAGTCCGCCCCGTAGAGCCCGGCCACGACCGAGCGGACGAAGGCATGGGCGTCCTGGGCTTGTTGGGAAGTGGCGGTGACGCCGGTGCCGATGGCCCACACCGGCTCATAGGCGATGACGATTTCGGCCATGTCCTTGTCGGAGACGCCCTTGAGGCCCTCGGTGATTTGGGTGCGGAGGACGGTTTCGAGTTGGCCGGCCTCGCGCTGGGCAAGGGTTTCGCCGATGCAGAAGATGGGTTTGAGATTCGCCTCGCGCGCCTTGTGGATCTTGGCGTTGATGATGGCATCGGTTTCGCCGTAGATCGCGCGCCGCTCACTATGCCCGATGATGACGTAGTGGACGAAAAATTCGCGGAGCATGAGTACGCTCACTTCGCCGGTGTAGGCACCGGAATCAAACTGCGAGCAATTTTGGGCGGCAATTTGGATCGCTTGGGCTTCCTTGCTGGCACCGGGGGAATGCAGGATGTCGGCCAATTTGGCGAGACTAACAAAGGGCGGAGCGATGACGATTTCGGCGGGAAATGCCTGGCCCTGGGTTTTGGAGAGGAAACTTTTCAGGAAATCCTCGGTGGCGGAGGGCCCAAGGTTCATTTTCCAGTTGGCGGCGAAGATCGGTTTGCGGTTCATGGGGGTAGGTATGTTAGGAATCGGGATAGGTGTGAGGGAATCAGGCTTCGCTGAGCGCGGCCACACCGGGCAGCACTTTGCCTTCGAGAAGCTCGAGGGAGGCACCGCCGCCAGTGGAGATGAAGGTCATCTGGTCGTTGAGACCGAATTGGTTGACCGCTGTGACCGAGTCGCCGCCGCCAATGATGGTGGTGGCGCCGCGGCGCGTCGCTTCGGCCACCGCCTCGGCCACCGCACGGGTGCCCTTGGCGAAGTTTTCAATTTCGAAGACTCCGACCGGGCCGTTCCAGATGATGGTCTTGGCATCGAGGATGATCTTGCGGAACTCCTCGATGGCGACGTCGCCGATGTCGATACCCATCCAACCTTCCGGGATGCCGCCGCCTTGCACATAAAGTGCCGAGCAACGGGTCTGTGCGCCGTCTTCGAATTTATCGGTCTTGCGGGTGTCGGCGGGCAGGATGAAGTTCTTGCCCATGGCTTTGGCATGGTCGAGAATTTCGAGGGCCAGATCGAGTTTATCGGCTTCCACACGACTGCCGCCGATATCGTAGCCTTTGGCCTTGAAGAAGGTGAAGGCCATGGCACCGCCAATGAGGATGGTGTCGGCCTTTTCCATCAGACTCATGATCACCTGGATTTTGTCAGAGACCTTGGAGCCACCCATGATGACGACGAAGGGCCGGGCCGGATCGGCCAGTTCGCCCTGCAGGTATTTGAGTTCGCGCTCCATGAGGAACCCCATGGCGCTTTGCTTCACATAGTGGGTGACGCCCTCGGTGGACGCATGGGCGCGGTGGGCGGTGCCAAAGGCGTCGTTGACGTAAATGTCCGCCGTGGCGGCGAGTTGTTGGGCAAAGGCGGGATCGTTGGCTTCTTCGGCCGCGTGGAAGCGGGTGTTTTCCAGGATGAGGACCTCACCGGGTTGGAGCGCGGCACGCATGGCGGCGGCCTCCGGGCCGACACAGTCCGACGCGAGTTTGACGTCTTGGCCGAGGAGGGCACCGAGATGGGCCGCAGTGGGGGCCAATGAGTATTTGGCATCGGGGCCGCCTTTGGGACGACCCAAATGAGAGCAAAGAACGAGCTTCGCACCACCGGCAAGCAGGTGGCGAATCGAGGGCAGGGCGGCTTGAATGCGGGTGTCATCAGTGATGGCACCGTCTTTGAGCGGGACATTGAAGTCCACGCGCATGAGGACTTCTTTGGCGGAAACGTCGAGGTTGCGAATGGATAGCTTGGCCATGGGGGGAGAAATACCGCCCGAGAGCCGCCCCGGTGTCAAGCAATGCCTGCAAAACTGTGTCCTATTTCTTCCAGCCGTTGTCCTTGACCATCTTGTCGATCGCCGCTTGCGCCGCCAAACCCTCGGGCAGGAATTTGAATCGGATAAGATAATCCACCGCGCCGCGCATCTGCAGAACCTCACGCTTTTTCCCCGGCATCTCGGCCGCGGGCACCTGCTGCATCGCGCTGACCCAGGCGGCGATGCCTGCCTCCGCTTCCTTGCGGGTGGCGGCGTCCACTTCATAGCACAGCGACTCCATCTGGCGCAGCAATTTGGCACGGCCTTCCAGCTTGGCGGCATCGTTGCGGATGTTCTTGGCTATCTCGAGCTTTTTGGCCGTGGCGGCCTCGGTAGGCACCACGCCCATGTCCCCGCCATCAACCGCACGCGCCGGCAGTGGCCGATACCAAATATTGCGATAACGCACCGGGTTGCCGTGGTCCTGCAACTTGAGCGGGCCCTTGTCCAACAGCGGATGGTCGCTACTGCGGCCCATGTGACCGCCGCCACCTTCCAATGGCGTGGCCTCCTGCACCACCACCCCGTTCATCAGCACCGTGAAATGACCGCTGTCGAGCATCTTGCCGTCCTTGAAAATCGGCCGCCGGAAAATGATGTCGTATACCTGCCATTCGCCGGGGGCGTGCAGGGCGTTGGCATACGGCGGGTTCACGCCATACACCGACCCGGCAAAACCGTCCGCGTAGGTCGGATTGTTGAAATTATCGAGCACTTGAACCTCGGTCTGACCCATGAGGAAAATCCCGCTGTTGCCGCGACCCTGGCTGTTGCCTTCAACCTTGGAGGGAGCCGCCCACTCGACGTGCAACTGGCAATCACCGAATTGTTCCTTGGTGCGGATGTAGCCGGAGCCGGGCACGCATTGCAGCGTGCCGTCCTTGACGACCCACTTGGTGGGCTCAGGCACATTCTTATCCGCCTCCCACTTGTCCAGCGTGGCGGGCGTGCCGTCAAACAACACGATCGCATCCGACGGCGGTCGTCCCGGTTGCTCGGCCGTGCTGAAGGTGCCGGGCGTGACCAACGGCGGCTGCGGACGGTTCATGTCGTGGATCGCCCACGGATGCGTGGCATCCGGCGGATCCCCGTAAAACGCACCATCGGCAAAAACCGGCGAAGCACTGAAAACGACGGCACAAAGCGGAACAACAGCAGCAATGGGGCGAATCAACATAAGGCCTGTCTATGCCCTGCCAGCGCCACCGACAAGCCCAGTTTTTCAAAAAATCGCGGGATGCCACTCATGTCAGGCCAACGTCAGGCGCAGGCCGGCAAGAATCGCAAACCCAACCACCAGCCACTCGAAAAGCCGTTGCGGCACCCGCTGCAACAGCCTGCCTCCAAGCCACACGCCCAGCCACATCGCCGGCAACAATTTGACATTTTCTAACAAACTCGCCGGGGTGATCAAGGCCAGCCCCGCGCTGAGCGGCACTTTTGCCAGATTCACCACCAGGAAAAACCGCGCCCCCACCCCCACCAGGTCCATCTTGCCAAACCGCCGCGACAACAAAAACAACTGAATGATCGGCCCGGCGGCATTGGCCAGCATCGTCGCAAAGCCGCCCACCACCCCGGCCGCCCGTCCGAAACCCCGCGAGTCGGCCATTTCCTGATAGGCCCGCGGCCACCAGCGCCGACCCAGTTGCAGTGCCACCATCGCCAGCACCACAACGCCAATCACCCGCCGCGCCACCGCGTCGTCAATCACGCCTAACAAAAACCACCCTCCCAGCAGGCCGAGCGCGGTGGGCACCAGCAGCGGCCATACCGGACGCCACGACCCGAAGCGCCGGAATGCCGGATAGACAGTGAGGTCGGCGACGATGAGCATGGGCAGCACCAGCCCGGTGGATAGCCGCGCGCCATAGATTTCGGCAAACAGCACCACCGAGATCATCGAAATGCCGCCAAAACCCGCCTTGGACACCCCGATGCACAGCGCGGCAAACATCGCCAGGGCCAGTGATGACAGGTCGGGAGTCATCCGGCGGTTCCTCCGGCCGCTATCTCTAACAAAACATACGTGGCCCGCACCAGTCCGCAAGAGCCACCGCTCCCCCGCCCTTCCCCGGTCTGCTCGCGCTTGGACATGGCCGGATGCTACCACGCTCCCGGGCATGCGAAAGTCCAAACCACCACTGCCGCCGCGCCATCGACAATCGGGGGGGGGCGGCGGCGTCCCGCCGGCAGTGTTCGGCATCTTGCCGAACACTCTTCCGTGCATGAAGCGCGCAGACAGCGGCAGCAACTTCCCGGGTCATGATGGATTCCACCGGCCATCCATAGCGTTCATCTCTCGCTCAATCGCGGGAGAGTGTTGGGCCGGATGCCAAACACCGCCGCCCTGATGGTATTAGTGCCCATTCACCCCCAACTATTTCGAAATTGGAACTCCAATTCCCCATCACATCGCCAAATCACCGCGACATTCGGATGGTCCGATCGGACCATCCGAATGTCGCGACCTGAAGTCGCCTGAACTCCCCAACAATCACCTCCCGACGGGACAAAGGTCTTGACTGAGATCCGGAATATTGGCGTGATGTAGTTATGAGACCACGGACAGAAATACTTCTTTACCAACTGGCATGGGTCTTGGACAAAATGCTGCAGCCAACGTGGCGGAGTCTGGATTCTTCATTTGAATCATGGGCGTATGGCAACGGGTTGCTCAGGCAGATCCAACGGTTGGAAGCGCAAGCTTTCATCGAAACGAGACGGGATGAACTGGTCGGGCAGCGCGTTATCCGTCTCACCCAAAAAGGGTTGGCGGCTGCACAGGTGGGCGACGATCCAGAGCAACGCTGGTACCGCTCGTGGGACGGAAAATGGCGGGTGATCTTGTTTGACTTGCCGGAAGAGGAACGCGAATCGCGGCGCAATTTGCGCCGCAAATTGCAGGCCTCCGGCTTCGGTTGCATGCAACGCAGCGCCTGGATATCTCCCGATCGCTTGGATGATCTGGCCGCGAACTTGCGACCCCTGGCCGTCAATGCGGCAAACCTCGTACTGTTGGACGCCAGTCCCTGTGGCGGCGAACTCTCCACGGATCTGGTGCGTGCCGCGTGGGACTTCAAGCGCATCAACGAGGCTTGGGAAAAACTGGAACATCACCTTGCCGCCCTCCCGGATACCTCGCAACCCGCGGCGAAAGAAAAGGTGGTCCGGTGGGTCACCAAAGAGCGGAACCTGCTCCAAAACTGTTTTCGTCTCGACCCGTTCCTGCCCAAGGAATTGCTACCCACACCCTATCAAGGCATCAGGGTTTGGAAGAAGCGCCGCCAGATTCTCGGCAAACTCGGGCAGAAACTTTCCTGAACTTTCGCGACATTCGGATGGTCCGATCGGACCACTCGAATGTCGCGGTGGATTGTCCCCGGTGACGCGCGGTTTGCGGCAGCGGCGTGGTTCATCACAGGCGGAAGGCGCAGGATCGTTTGCGGAATCCTTGGGCGAGGCAAGCTCGGCTTCCTCGTCAGCGTGGGACGATCCTGTTGCCTCAAAAATAAATGACACCGGAGAAGGTCCGGGAAGGCGATCCTTGCACATCTGATGATCGTCCGTGACAACCGCCGCTGCCTGCTGCTAGGCTCGGCGGTCACGCAACACCACCGCAACCGCCACCACCCTGCCATGGCCATCATCATCGCCAAAGAAAACCCGCCGCAACCACCGGAGGGAGAAGTGCCCGCCAACCCCGGATATGTCTGGATGATCGCCCTTGTCGCGGCGCTCGGGGGGCTGCTGTTCGGCTACGACTGGGTGGTCATTGGCGGCGCGGCGAAATTCTACGAGGCGTTCTTTCACCTGACGGACACCGCCGCCAGCCTGTCCGGTGACGCCACGTTTTGGCAGAAGCTGGTGGCCAATGCCGTGTCGCCTATCGGCTGGGCGCAAAGTTGCGCATTGCTCGGCTGTCTGGCAGGGGCGCTGGTGTCCGGGGCGCTCAGCGACCGCTTCGGACGCAAACCGATCCTGATCGCCGCCGCCGCGAATTTCGTGATCTCATCGCTCGGCATCGCCTGCGCGGCTTCCTTTCCCGCCTTTGTCGCGTGGCGCATCCTCGGCGGCGTGAGCATCGGCCTCGCTTCTAACATATCACCCCTGTATATCTCGGAGATTGCCCCGGCGGGCCGCCGCGGCTTGCTGGTGGCCGTCAACCAACTCACCATCGTCATCGGCATTCTCGCCGCGCAGTTGGTCAACTGGCGGATCGCACAGCCCATTCCGGATGGCATCACGCCCGAGGCGTTTGCCCTGACTTGGAATGTTCTCAGCGGCTGGCGCTGGATGTTCGCCGCCTGCGCGGTGCCATCGCTGCTGTTTTTTCTAACATCCATGTGGGTGCCGGAGAGCCCGCGCTGGTTGTGCAAGGCCGGAGCCGACGAACGCGCGCGGCGCACGCTCGCTAGCATTGGCGGACCGGCCTACGCTGCCGCCGCGCTGTCCGAGATCAAGGCCACGCTGGTCCACGAGGACAAGCATGTCCGCGTTCACGAACTCCTTGAAAAGCGCGTGCTGGCCGTGTTGGGACTCGGCATATTCCTCGCCGTCTTCCAACAGTGGTGCGGCATCAACGTCATCTTCAACTACGCGAGCGAAATCTTCACGCAGGCCGGCTTCAACATGAATGACGCGCTGACCGGCATCGTGGCCACCGGCGTGGTGAACCTCGTGTTTGTTTTTGTCGCTCTATTCACCGTGGACCGCCTCGGCCGCAAGCCGCTGATGTTGTTCGGCGCGGCGGGACTCGCGGTGATTTATCTCGCGATCGGCTATTGTTATCATCTCAAGCAGGGAGGCACCGCGGTGTCCCCCATGCTGTTTCTCGCTCTGGTGCTGGCGGCCATCGGCACGTATTCGATGTCGCTGGCGCCGGTCGTGTGGGTGCTCATTTCCGAAATCTTTCCTAACAGGATTCGCGGCACCGCCATGTCGGTGGCGGTCGGCTGCCTGTGGATCGCCTGTTTCATCCTGACCTACACCTTCCCGATTCTCAAAACCCTGCTCGGCGTGTCCGTCACTTTTTGGATCTATGCCGCCATCTGCGCGCTCGGCTTCATCGTCCTGTGGCGCCGTCTACCTGAAACCAAGGGCAAGACTTTGGAACAAATCGAAAAGGAGCTGGCCGATTAGAAGGCTCCGTCGCGTCGATCCCTGCGGACAAGCCGAGCACCTGAGGGTGTCGACTTTGGTGGAAAAACTCCCTGCCGGCGCATGGTGTGATTGCGTGTTTCATCATTACTTTTCCCTCTGAATGACGCCAGCATAGACGGCAACGGCGGGGAGCGACGGCATCCTGCCGGCTGCGTTTGGCATCCTGCCGAACGCCTCTTCCGCTCGAGGTCCGGGACTTCCCGCATTAAGTTAGCACCACTCAGGCCAAGAGTCCGGGTTGTGGTTTGCATGGGGGTAAGCGAGAGCCTACGGGGCAAGTTGCAGATTCCTATCATGGGTGTCCCTATGACAGGCAAGCGAGTGAGTGAAAGATTGTCAGAACATCAGGAATGCCGCAGAGTGTGCTGAGGCGAGTCCTTCCCGCCATTCTGCCGGTCTCACCCCATCCACCCCAATCCCGTCATGAAACCCTCCACGCCATCGGTTCTTCACGCCATATTCGCACTTGTGCTGGCTGCGACGCCTGTGGGTGCCGCAGCCCCGCTTGATCTGTCAGGATCATGGAGGTTTGCGCTGGATGCGCCGGATCTGGGCATCAAGTGCCAGCCGGACCAATGGAGATTTCCGGACGCCATCAGACTGCCCGGCATTCTAACGGCGCAGGGGTTTGGGGATGCGCCGTCATTCAAGACCGCGTGGACCGGCGACGGTTGGCGCTACCCGCAGATGTTCAAGGAGTGGCAGGCGGCGGAAAACTTCAAGTTCCCATTCTTCCTGCAGCCGCCCAGGCACTACGTCGGCGCCGCATGGTATCAGCGCGACATCAACATCCCGGAGGATTGGAAGGGAGGCGGCGCCGTCCTGCATCTGGAACGCGTCCACTGGCACAGCACGTGTTGGATTGATGGCAGGGAGGTTGGCAAGAGCGACTCGCTCGGCACCCCGCATGAATTCGATTTGGGGAATCCAACGCCCGGCAAGCATGTGCTCACCCTGCGCATCGACAACCGCATCGGTGAGGTCAACGTCGGCCCGCTGAGCCACAGCGTGACCGACCACACGCAGGGGAATTGGAACGGGGTGGTGGGGAAAATCGAGCTTCGCCAGGTGCCGCGGTTGCAGATTGCGGGAGTGGGGGTTTTCCCGTCCACCCGCAAGGTCAAGGTCGTGGTGGACCTAACGAACCGCCAGTTTGATCCGGTGGCAGGCAAACTCGTTGCCGCGGTCATTGACCCGCGCCATGGCAAGACGCTCGGCACGGCAGAGGCCGCGATCAGCTATCCCCGCGGCACCCACGCCGATGGCAGCCACATCCTGGTGACCCGCGACCAACAAACGCTCGAATGCCAGCTGGAAACGCCACTTGCTGGTTGGAATGAATTCACACCCACTCTCTATAAGGTCAAGGTCGATGTCCGGACTGAAGATGGCGCGGCTGACACACGGATGACCCCTTTCGGCTTCCGCGAGGCCGGGGCCAAGGACGGCTGGATCACACTCAACGGCAGAAAAATCTTCCTGCGCGGCACCCTGGAGTGTTGCATCTTCCCTCTAACCGGCCATCCGCCCACCGATGTTGATTCATGGCGGCGCATCGTGCGCATCTGCAAGGCGCACGGACTGAACCACATCCGCTTCCATTCGTGGTGTCCGCCGGAGGCGGCCTTTCAAGCGGCGGACGAACTCGGGTTTTACTATCAGGTGGAGGTGTCGTCATGGGCGCCGGAGATTGGCAGCGGCAAGCCGCTCGACGCGTGGCTTGAAGCGGAGAGCGTCCGCATGCTCGCGGCCTACGGCAACCATCCGTCGTTTTTGCTGATGGCGTATGGCAACGAGCCGGGCGGCCGCAACCATGCCAAATGGCTGCAAGACTGGGCGGCACGGCGCAAAACGGCAGACCCGCGACGCCTGTACACCACCGCGTCCGGCTGGCCGCTGATGCCCGGCAGCGATTTCCACAGCTCGCCGGACCCGCGGATCCAAGGCTGGGGCCAAGGCTTGCGATCCATCATCAACGGCCAGGCACCGCGCACCGATTTCGATTGGTCGGGGTTTGCGAAAAAGCACTCCGACGCGCCGGTCATCTCGCATGAGATCGGCCAGTGGTGCGTCTATCCGAAGTTTGACGAGATCAAGAAATACACCGGCTACTTCAAGGCGCGGAATTTTGAAATCTTCGAGGAGACCGCGCGGCGCAATGGATTGATAGATCAGGCCGGGGACTTCGTGCGGGCATCCGGGAAACTGCAGGCGCTCGCGTACAAGCACGATATCGAGGCCGCGCTGCGCACACCGGGATTCGGCGGATTCCAATTGTTGGACCTGCACGATTTTCCCGGCCAGGGGACCGCGCTGGTCGGCGTGTTGGATGCGTTTTGGGATGAGAAAGGTTACATCAGCCCTGCGGAATTCAGCAGATTCTGCGGGCCGGTGGTGCCCTTGGCACGCCTGAAGAAGATGGTCTTCACCACGACCGATACGCTGGAGGCGGATATCGAACTCGCCCACTTCGGGCCGCAGGATTTCAAGGCACTCGGCCTGGCGTGGCAACTGGCAGCGACCGACGGCACGGTCATCTCCCGCGGCACCCTGCCCGACCGCGATCTGGCAGCGGGCGATCTCTATCAGATCGGCCGGATCCGGGTGCCGCTCGACAATGTGCAAGCGCCGGCCAAGCTGCAACTCACGGTGGCGGCAGCGGGCGGTCAATTCTCCAACGCCTGGGACGTTTTCGTCTATCCGACCGACACGGTCCCGGCGACCCCAACCGGAGTGGTGGTCACCCGCGACATAAGTGAAGCGAAGACCGCCTTGGCGCAGGGTGACCGCGTGTTGTGGTTGCCGCCGGCGGCGCAAGTCCGCAACGATCCGACCCGCCCCTTGGTCGCGGGTTTTTCCCCGATCTTCTGGAACACGGCGTGGACCAACTGGCAGCCGCCGCACACGCTCGGCATCTTGTGCGATCCCAAACACCCCGCCCTGGCGGCTTTCCCCACCGACTTCCACAGCAACTGGCAGTGGTGGGAAATCCAACAGAACGCCCAGCCGTTTGTTCTAACTGAGTTGCGCGAGGTCAGACCCATCGTGCAGGTCATCGACGACTGGTTCACCAACCGCAAGTTGGGCTATGTGTTTGAGGCGCAGGTGGGCAAGGGCAAGCTGCTGGCATGCAGCGCCGATTTCAGCAGCCACCTCGACCAGCGCCCGGCCGCCCGCCAGTTGTTGGTCTCGTTGTTGGAATACATGAACAGCGAGAGTTTCGCGCCAGGCGCCAAACTCACGACTGAAGCCATGGACGGGCTGGTCAAGCCGTGACCATGAGGATTTTTGGCGGCGTGAGGAGCAACGACATTCGTGTCGTTGTCTTCAATCCGCTTGGCGGCGGACACGATGTCTGATACAGCAGAAGTATCTCCCTGGCGGGGGGATACGAATATCCTAACTCCCTATGCGCCAGCCCTACGTCCGCCAGATGAGACGCAGGGCATCAAGGCGCAGGCGCGGGGTGGCCAGAGCCGTTAGGGACTCGTCGCGCAGGGCCCGCAAGGCGGCCAACTCGTTGGCGGAGACCTGGGGGTTGCGCGTGGCGAGATCGGCAAGGCGCTCGAGTTCCGCGCCGAGCGTGGTGGCGGCAAGGTGGCGGGCGACCTCCGCGGGGGCGACTGCGGCGGCGGTGGCAAGCGCGCCGGCGGCGGCAAGCATTTTGGGGAAGATTTCGAGGCGGAAGGATTCCTGATAGATCAGACGACGGGAATCACCGGGCACCAGCACGGCGGTGGGCGGGGCGACGTCCACGCTGTTGCCGTGGTGATCCACCAGGATACGGAGGGTGGTGGGTGGCAGGAAGCGGTCGAGGTGCAGGCGGGTGGGCGCGATCCCCTCTAACACGAACGCGCATTCCAGCAGGATGGCCTTGCCCTGGCCGGCCTTCCAATGGGCGAAGGAAGCATTGCCGTATTCGCTGTCGATGAGATGTTCCAAAGCGCCGAGGATGACGGGATGGTCACGGGTGAGGAAATCGAGATCCTCGCGGGCCAGGGCAGTGGCACGATCGAAGGTGCCGACAAGTCCGTCAGGCGGCAGATCGGCAAACGTCTCACTGTGGCGTTGGCCGCGTTGCAAGTGGTAGCTACGGTGGAAGAGATCGGCAACATCAAGGCCGAGGTGGTCAAACAGCCAAAGGGCAAACCGCTCAAAGCGCGGGTCGGCATCGCCCGCCTGAATCGCAGCTAACAATCCGGTGATTTTAGCAGCGGTGGGTGCGCCGAGTTCGAGCAGGCGGTCGTGGCCGGAGGCGAGTTCACGGGCGACGCTTGCCTTGAGATCACGGCTGCGGCCCAGGAATGTTTGGAACTTCCTGGATTCCGCGGACGCGTTTTGCAAGGCGTCGAGCTCGGGCAGCAGGACGGTGGCCAGGGCGGTGGCACCCTTGAGCGGGCGGGTGAAGGCGTCGAGTCCGTCGTGGAGCCAGCGGGCATGGAGTTCGGATCTACTATGGATACCGTAGGGAACATGAATGTGGATGGCACCGGTCTGGCCGATGCGGTCGAGGCGCCCGATGCGTTGTTCTAACAACTCAGGATCGCGGGGCAAACCGAAGAGAACCAGATGGCGGGCGAACTGGAAGTTGCGGCCCTCGCTGCCGATCTCCGAACAGATCAGGATACGGGCGCCTTCGGGGTCGGCGAACCAGGCGGCATTGCGATCGCGTTGGAGGAGGCTCAGGTCCTCGTGAAAGAGGGCGGAATCGACGTGGATTAGCGCGAGGAGTTTTGCCTGCACCGCGATGGCGGCCTCGGGCGAACTGGTGATGAGCAGCACCTTGTCATTTTCCGGCAGGGAGCGGAGCAACCCGGCGAGCCAGAGGTAGGGGCAGGCGCCGGGTGCCAGCGGATGGAGGTGGGGTTGACGTTGGGGAAAACCGGTGAGTTGGTCGCGGGTGTTGCGGAACAGCACGCGTCCGGTGCCAAACAAGTCGATCAACTCGGCGATGAGTGGCGCGCGGGCGGCGACATCCCCGGCGCGCAGGGCCGTTAGATAGGCGGCGGCGCGGGGCGAACGGTGGGTGAATCCTTCGATGGAAGCCGGCACTTCACCGTCTATCAGGGTTTCCACCGCGGCGGCGAGCGGGGCGTAGGAGCGGGTTTCCTCAAGAAACGCCCCGAGATCGGCATAGCGGTCCGGATCCAGCAGGCGCAGGCGGGCGAAGTGGCCGGCAGGACCTAATTGTTGGGGCGTGGCGGTGAGCAACAGCAGCGCCGGGATTTGCCGGGCCAGGGACTCGACCATGGCGTAAGCGGCGGATGGTTGGTTAGGCAACCATTCGAGGTGATGCACCTCGTCCACAATGAGAAGATCGAAGTCCGCAGCGCGGGCTTGCCCGGCGCGGTCGGGGCTGTCCGTTAGAAAGGAGGTGGCGGCGAGGATGAGCTGGGAATCAAGGAAGGGATTGGAACCGGCGGAGTGGGCTTCGAGCGAGAGGCAGCGGGGATCGTCATAAATGGCGAAGCGGAGGTTGAAGCGGCGCAGCAGCTCGATGAACCACTGATGGACCAGCGGCTCGGGCACCAGAATCAGGATGCGCCCGGCGCGACCGGTGAGGTGAAGGCGATGCAGAATGAGGCAGGCTTCTATGGTCTTGCCGAGGCCCACCTCGTCCGCTAACAGGACGCGCGGGTGGAGCCGGGCGGCGGTTTCCGCGACGATGGCAAGCTGATGCGGGAGCAGGTCGATGCGGGCGCCGGCAAAGCCGCGGCATGGGGCCTGGCGGATGCGGCTGTTCCAATCGAGGGCCTCAAGCCGCCGGTCGAACTCGCGCGGGTGATCGCCCAACCCGGCAAGCAGGCGCCGGTCCGGACGCATGAAACTGAGCGAGTCGAGCAACGCGGACTCGACGATGTGGCGGCCACCGCCGTGATAGGTTAGAATTCCTGCGTCAGATGAAACCGACTCGACGGTGAGCCGCAGACCGGCGCGGTCGGCGATGACATCGCCCGGGCCGAAGCCGGCCCTGACGAGAGGAGCGGAACCAAACGCATAGGTCCGCGTTTCCTCGGCCGCGGGATAATGGATTTCGACGGTGTCGCCGGCGATGGCACGGACCACGCCGAGGCCCAGGGCGGGTTCGGAGGTGGAGAGCCAGCGTTGGCCGGGTACGGGGTGCTGCATGCGGGGGGGTCAATCAGTCGGCATCGAGGAGTCCCGATGCACCTTCCAGTAATAAATCGAGCGCAATCCCGCCTCGGAAGTGACGGTCACATCCATCTTCATGACGGGGCCTTTAATTTGTGGTCCCGGATCGGTGATCAGGATTTCGGCCTTTGCCTCGTCGATGACGAAACCGTGGAAGGGTTGCGTCTGATATTCGATTTTGGCGCCTGGAGGAATCCTGAAGGGCACGCGCACCGTTTGCCCCTGCTTGCGTTGGATGTCAAACTTGGAGACCGGCTCGGACAAGTCTTCCCAATGGTCCAGGCGAACACTTAGAAGTTGGTTCATCTGGTAGTCAAAAATGGCGATGCGTGGAGAGGATCGGTGGGCGATCACCACGAAGCGCCGTCTATTGGATAGATGGAATTCCGAGGTCGTTGGGGGAGCTTTGTAGATCGTTTCCTGAGACGGAATGCGTTGCTGACCGGTGGCGGCATCCAGAATCTGAATGATGAGCCTGCCGCTGGGGGTCGAGAGCAATTGAACGACTTGCGAACCACCGTGAACGGGAGCCATCGCCACGGGAGAACCCACGAAGCCGTATGTCTCGGCTTGCCAATCGTTGTTAAGTTTGCCGTTCTTCCACGCCAAGGTGCCGCGACCTTCGAGAAATCTGTCCGCCGGAGCGTCCGAATAGGGGAAAGACAAGCCAAACGGAGCATGGCGGCCCGGCAGTGAGCGTGCCACCAATCCGGACGGCTCGATGGCGAGGAATACATCACTCCCCATGGCCGGCGCGAGGGTTATGCCCGGAGCATCCGTCACGAAGCCCCGCCGCGGGTTTTCGCTCCACCGTTTGAGGTCACTGGACTGCAGTGCACTGGTATCGGGGGAATGGACGGTGCCTGACGCGAAATTTTCGATCACGACAGAGACCGTGCCGTTTTTCTGGAGATGGAGAATCCATGCAACGTCATCACGATAGGAGGACATCACGGCTCCAATGGCATTCCACGCAATCGGCTTGCCATTGGGCTCAATCAGCACCGGGTCTTCCTTGCCGATCAATGGATAGCGGACAATCCGGAATTGTTCCTTGTCCACCACAGCCCAATGCTGGAGACCGCCGATGACAAATTTCTTGGCCAGGGTGCCTGCGGGAAACGTCGTGGTTGAAATGGCGTCTCCCAATGCCACATCGAACACATCCACCCTGTCTGCTTCCTCCGAGACCAGCAATCCGAGACGTCCGCCAGCCGCCGGTATAAACTGGTCGATGTGTGAGGGCATCGTGCTGAAATATTGAGGCTTGGGATCTTCGCCCCCCGCGGGGATCGTCGGTTTCGGACCCTTCAGTGGCGCGGCAGAGGAGGCCAGCAAGGGTCGATAGAAAGCGGGCTCGAATGCCTTGGCCAGTTCCGCGGCGCCTGCCGGCGCTTGGAGTGGCTTGGCGGGGAATTCCTGCATTTCCGCGTTGCTGAAACCTGTCGACTTGATAGCAAGTGAGGCCGCAGTGCTTTCCGGCAGGTGGCTGTAGGCATCCGCCAGAAGCTTTGAATATTGGCCCTTGCCGGCGGTATTGTTTGGGTCGAGCGATACCAGCGCCCACTTGGCGAGATAAGCCACCTTCGCCCATGGAACTTCCTTTTGTTTGGCGAGGATTTCAGCCAGAGCCCCGGCCACCCCGGGACTCGACTTGCCGTCATTGGCCGCAAGTACCCGGCTGTATATTTTGCACGCTTCATCGACATCTCCCAGAATGCTCAATGAACGGGCTTCGATGGCAGTGAAGGCGATCTCCCCCGTGACCTTGGCGGCGCTGCGGGCCAAGGCGAGACAAACATCCTCTTTTCCGGCCAGATAATAGATTTCGATGAGGGAGTGAAAGGCCTCACTGTCCGCGGGAAATTCCGTTAGGGCTTGCCTCGACAAGGTCGCCGCCACCGCCAGTTCCTCCGGCAGAGGACCGCCGGGATTTCCAAACATGGCAAGAGATCCGGAAAAATGAAGCCGGGTGGCGGTGGCCATCGCCTGCTTATATTTGGCGCGGTCCCCGGTTCGCTTCGCCGGTTCGACGAAGACTTTCCAGTCCATGCCGCCAATTGGCGTGGCGAAACTGATTCCCTCGCCGCCCCCCTGCTTCGCGGTCACGAGACCGATGAACATTCCTTCTGAATCCAACAGAGCGCCGCCTGAACTGCCTGGATTCACTGCCGCGGAAAACTGGATGTATTCCTGCCCTTCAACCAGACGCCGGGGCATGCTCACAATGCCCTGTGTGATTGTGTTGGTAAGGGCTCCCTCAATCCCTGCGGGACTTGCGATGGCAAAACAGGCGGCTCCCGGCTTCGGTACTCCTGCGGCTGATGGAATTGCGGCAACCTGCGGTTTGAATTTTCCCGTGTTCACCTTGAGGATTGCGAGATCGAGGGAAGGATGCACGCGGTGGAGTACCGCATTAGGAAACGAGGGCCCCTCGCTGCCATCGGCACCGGAAACAGTGATCGTGACCGGTGTGCCAGTGGCCACTACATGCAGATTTGTCAGTACATACTGTCCGTCGAGTATGAATATTCCGGACCCCTCCGCATCGATTGATTTTAAATGCAGTACTGCCGGAGCTGCTTTGGCATAAACCTGCTCCGGCGTCAGGGCCAAGGCAGGCGTCCACAAGAAAACAGCCAATGGAATTGCAACAAAACGGATGCGGGAGGTAATCATGGGGGTGGCTATGGGTATAGATGAGGTCTTAGGTTTTGCTGTTTTTCAATTCTTGCTGTCGCAAATCATGCTCCCACGCATCTTCACCGGATGCACCACACGTGGTAACACAGGGGGGGAATGTCGCCCCGAAAGGCGCTTCTACACTCTGTGCGTTCATGGCAGGGTTTTAGCGTGTCATTGAGAACCCGCAAAGCGAATAATGCTAAAGCGACGACATATAAAGGTTAGATTGCCTTCGTAAATTGCTGGCAAACCCTATCAGCTGCCCATCCGCGGCTTAGGCGGAACAGTGACCTTGAGCGGTGACGGTGTCATGGCAGAGATGCCGGATTTGGCTCGCCACCAGAATCAAACGTCGCCAAACAAATCCCGTTGCACGATTTCGCCCGGGCGGGTGCTGGTGTGGGGCCAGAGCTTGCGGCCCGGATAGATCGCGGTGTGAATGCCGGTATGGACATGGTCGCCGATGATGGCGCCGAACTTGCGGCGCCCGGTATCCACCAGGCGGCCCTCCACCAGCGAGCGATGGTTTTTGCCGTCATGCCGGAAATTGGAAACGATGGTGCCGGCCCCGAAATTGACCGCCTCACCCAACACGGAATCCCCCACATACGACAGATGGCCGACGTTGGTGCGGGACAGGATCAGACAATTCTTGATCTCCACGGCCTGGCCGATGTGGCAGTCATCCCCGATGCTGGTGTGGCCGCGGATATAACAATTCGGCCCGATCCGGCACTTGGCGCCGATCACCACGTTGCCCTCGATGAAAACACCGGGCAGAATCCGCGCACCCTGACCTAACCTGACAACACCCTCCAGCACCGCCGAGGGATGCACCTCACCCTGGATATCCGGAACCTGCAAACCGGCCACATGGACCTCATTGGCCCGCAACAAATCCCACGGGTAGCGGATTAGAAACGAGGTCGCGGCCGGCAGGGTCCGCAGCGGGTCAGGCGCGTCCCCGCGCCATGCCAGGGGAGTTAGAAAATCATCCACCAAGGTGGTGGCGGTGGACGCCGCCAAGGCGGTTAGATCCTGCGCGGTCAGCCAGGCTTGCGGGTGGAGCGTGACGGGCGGCGGGCGGGTCGATGCCGTTAGATCAGCGCTGCCTGATTGGAAAACAGGCGTCCCGCCTGTTAGGGAAGACGGTGCGTCCCGCCCGTCCGCCAATGCAACCGCAGGCTGGAAGCCCGTCGGCCATGACAGGCAGGATGCCTGTCCTCCTGCTGTGCCACCGGTGACGGTCAGGCCGGCGCGTGCCACGGCTGCCAGTTGGTGTTGCCACAACGGGATATTGCCTAGCGGAAAATCCGCGATGCGGCGGGTCAGGGACAGCGGCGCACATTCGTCTGGCGGTAGATTTTCCATAAGAGCATCAGCTCAGCCGATTTCCTCGCGAACGACGGCGGCGAATTTACTGATCCACAAGCGCACCTGCTCGACGTCCTTGTGCTCCACCAACACGCGGATTTTGCTTTCGGTGCCGGAATAGCGGATCAAATGCCGGCCATCATCGCCAAACGCCTCACTGGCCTGGGACATCAGCTTTTTCAACTTGGGAAGCGAGCCGAGCGGGGGCTTGGTGGTCACCGGCATGTTGGCCAGTTGGGTCGGGTATTCCTGCATGACGGCGGCGAGTTGGGCCAAGGTGGCATTGCGTGCATGCATCATGCGCAGCACCTGCAAGGCGCTGAGGATGCCGTCGCCGGTGGTGGCGTGATCGGCGAAGATGAGATGGCCGGAGTTTTCACCGCCGAACGAATAGCCGTATTTGCGGATGCACTCGATGACGCTGCGGTCGCCCACGGCGGTGGTCTCGACCCGGATGCCATGTTGGGCCATGGCCTGCTTGAGCCCCAAGTTGCTCATCACGGTGGCCACCAAGGTGTCATGCCGCAATTTTCCCTGCTCCTTGAGGCTGATGGCACACATCCCCAGAATGCGGTCGCCGCTCACCACCTGACCGTTGGAATCGGTGAATATGACCCGGTCCGCATCGCCATCGAAGGAGATGCCAAGGTCGGCGTTGTAGCGGCGCACCAAGTCGCCGGCGGCTTCCGGGTGGAGCGCGCCGCAGCCGTCATTGATGTTGATGCCATCCGGCTGGCAGCCGGTCACGATCACCTCCGCTCCCAACTCCTTGAAAATGAGCGGCGCAATGAAATAAGCCGCGCCATGCCCGCAATCGACCACCACCTTGAGGCCGTGAAGCGGCACATTATCGGCGGTCTGCTTGGAAAACTCGATGTAGCGTCCGCGGGCATCCTCGATCCGGTGGGCCTTGCCGATCTGGCGCGGCGGCAGGGGGGCGGCCTCCGGCTCCTGACCCAGGATATGCCGCTCAATCAGCGTTTCCAATTCGTCCGAGAGCTTGTAGCCATCCGGCCCGAAAATCTTCATGCCGTTGTCCTCGTACGGATTGTGCGAGGCGGTGAGCATGATGCCGGCGGCGGCCCCCATCGATTTCGTTAGATGAGCCACTGCAGGCGTCGGCAGCGGCCCCACCATGAAGACATCCATGCCCATCGACACCAGGCCGCTGGTGAGCGCCGTTTCCAACATGTAGCCGGAGATCCGGGTGTCCTTGCCCACCAGCACCCGGTTGCGGTTCGGCCCGGACGAGCGCAGCACCCGCGCCACCGCCTTGCCCATCAGCAGGGCCACTTCGGCGGTGATCGGATATTCATTGGCACGGCCGCGAATGCCGTCGGTTCCGAATAGTTTGGTTTTCATGGGGAGAGGGATGATAAAGCCAACGACATCTCAAATTGCCGTGGCAAGCATGCCTGACACCGTGGCCACGATCAAGGGCAATTCTCGCAACCCGTTTCCGAAAGTAGCGGTCCGGGCCTTGACCTGTTTCTGGAATGTGCTTACGGTAATGCCATGTCCAACGCACTGGAACTCTCTCTTGCTCAGATCGGCAATTCGCGGGGCATCCGTCTGCCCAGCGCCCTGATCCGCAAGCATGGCCTTGAAAACGGCTTGCTTCTGGAAGACCGGGGCCACGAACTCGTCATCACCCCAAAGGGCGGTGCCAAGAAACTCTCGTGGGAGGGAACCTATAAAGAAATGGCTGCTGAGAGCGAAGATTGGTCCGAGTGGGATTGCTGTGTTGCGGATGGGCTCGATGAAATCCCATGGGAACGCCCGACCCCTGCCATAATAAAATCTCACAAACGGGCAACCACAGGCCCCGCCAAATGAAACGCTTCGAAGTCCATTGGGTGAGATTGGACCCGGTTGAGGGTGCTGAGATTGGCAAGACCCGCCCCTGCGTCATTGTCAGTGACGATGCACGCAACCGCAATCTTGCCACCGTAGTCGTCTGCCCTCTAACGACACTGCTGCGTCCCCACTGGCGCACACGCTTGCAAGTGATTGTTGCAGGAAAACCTGCGGATGTATGTGCCGATCAGATTCGCTCCATCAGCAAAGCCCGTTTGACGGCCAAACTGGATACTTTGTCCCAAAGCGACGGCGTGGCCCTGCTCGAACTCTTGGGCGAGATGTTTGGCAAATCGTAACACCGACGCCTCATCCTCCTAACACCGCGCGGTGGATCCGGCCCGGGGATTTTTTCAAGAACTGCCGCGCGAGTTGTTCGAACTGCTCGGACAAGTCGGTTAGATAAAGCTCGAGGGTGCCGGTCTGGGTGGCGGGGGCGAGCAAATCGAGGCGGGACAACTCGCGTCTCAGGTGTTCGGCGCAGGTGGTGGCGGAGTCCACCAGGCGCACGCCGGGTGGCAACAAGTCCTTGAGCACGGGAATCAACAGCGGATAATGGGTGCAGGCTAACAGCAAGGTATCAATGCCCTTGTCCACCAGAGGATCAAGATAGACCTTGAGAATTTGCCGGGTCGCCGGGTGCTCTATCCAGTTTTCCTCAATCAGGGGCACCAACAGCGGGGCCGCCTGGCCATGGATGATCAAACCGGTGCGACTCTGCGCCAGGGCATGTTGATAGGCATGCGAGCCGATCGTGCCGCGGGTGGCGATGATGCCGATGCGTTCGGCCTTGGGGTCGGCGAGCGCATCTTCCACGCCGGGTTGGATGACGCCGAGGATGGGCACGCGGTAATGCTCGCGCAAGCGTGGCAGGGCGTGGGCGGTCGCCGTGTTGCAAGCCACCACCACCGCCTTGACGCCATGGGCTATCAAAAACCGCACGTCCTCGTCGGCAAACTGGCGGATGGTTTCCGGGCTTTTCGAGCCGTAAGGCAAGCGTGCGGTATCACCAAGATAGAGGATGTTTTCGGCAGGCAGGAGTTCCTGTGCGGCGCGCACCACGGTCAGGCCGCCGACGCCGGAGTCGAAGAATCCAAGAGGAGCAGAGTTCATGCCGGTGAGTGTGACCACTCTGGAGCAGGCCGCAAGCCAGAACCCGGGATGTCCACTCTTGCCCCCAGTGGACACTTGGATCAGGCGACGACCTGTGTCGTGGCTCCTGTGGCCTCAGTCCTTGTTCGGGTAGCGGTAGTGACCAAGGATTTGATAGTCGAAAAGGGCGTTCTCCCACTTCACGTTAGAGTCGAGATGATGAACGACCCACGGCTGTGAGGCATTGCCCTCCGGACTGGGGACGACGATGCCGATGTGGGCCTCGGCCGAGTGATTGCCCACCAATGCCCAGACCACGATGTCACCGGGTTGGTAATCGGTGGGGTTGCGACTGGGGGTGATTTCCTTGCCCTTGCGAGTGAAAAAGCGCTGCAAGTTGAGGGTGCGGCGGTGGTCCATGTTGCTGTCCGGCGCGGTCACACCGGGGAAGATCTGTGGATACAAGGTGAAGTTTTTCGCCATGTCCTCGTGGACTTCCACCTGCAGATCAACACCCAACTGGCGGTAGCAACGGATGATGACATCTTCGGCCTTGCCCTTGCTGGATGGCACGTCGCCATTCGGGTAAGGGATGGTAAAGTAGCCCGGGGCATAGCTGATAGGCTTGAGCGAATGGGCGAGCGCGGCGGCGGCAAGCCGCTCGCCAAAGGAACCGGAGTGCTCGAGGGCCCCAATCAGGAGATTGGCTTGCTCCAGAGAGGCACCGGTTTGGGCCGCCCGCAGAAAGGGCACCAAGGGCCGCCCAAACCAGAAGGTGATCGCCGCGGCAATCACCAGAATCACCCAGCCACCAAAGAAATTCTGACGCTTCGGTTTCTGCGGACGCGGGCCGATATATTCGATCGTATGGTAGTATCCGGATCGTTTTTTGGCCATGATGCAGCGTGGTACAGGTGAATGCGCGCGGTTTATGTCATTTACGGCTGCGCTTGGCTACTGATAATTCAATAAACGTCAAAAAATCGGAAGTGTTTTCTGGGGGCAAGGGAGGTGGCTATCTGTCAGCTCCTTCAGGCCGGCGGATTGCGCAGGGTTTCAAGATAATCTTCCAAGGAACTCAGACAGGCCCGGCGCGTTTCCGCATTGCGCGGCGATCCGGCCGTGACGCTGACGCCGGCAATGAGGGCCACCAGAAACGCGGCTTCCCCCGCCGGTTTGATGGAGCGGTGAATCCGTCCCGCCGCCTTGCCACGTTCCAGAAACCGGGCGATGGCGGCCCGCCAATCCTCAAAGATCTTTTCCAACCCGTTACCTAACATATCATCGGCGGCCGTGACTTCCGCCGCCAACGCGCTGAGCGCGGAGGTGGCATCGCCGGGTGCCAAGTCACCAAACCTGAGCCGGCAGAGGTTGCGCAGGACCTCCAGGGAATCGGCGTTTTCCAACGGCGCGAGCCACCGCGCCTCAATCGCACTGGCCAGCCGTTCCTCAATCCAACTCAGCACCAACGTGCGCTTGTCCGGAAAGTGGTGAAACAACGCCCCCTTGGTCAGACCCGCCGCCTCCACCAAGCGCCCAAGACTGGTGGCCGCATAGCCGTGGCGGGATAATTCCGCCCCCGCCGCATCCAATATCGTCTGTCGCGTGAGTTGGGGTTGCTTTTTGCGTTGGATCATGCGGAAAAAATACCGACCGCAAGGTACGCTGGCAAGGCAAAAACCTCGAGGAGTGCTTTAGAAGCCGTTGGCGAGGCGTGAGACGAGGGCCTCACCGGCGCGTTCAAGAGCATCGGGCAAGGCGTTGTTGCGGGCGGTTTGGAGGTCGGAGTCGACAAAGAGTTGGCTGGAGCCCAAGGAGGTGCCGGAGGCAAGGACCTTGGTGGGATTTTTCGCGTCCTTGAGGGACCACAGGAGAACGACGGTGTTGGTGAGTTCCTCGGGCCGGAGGGTATCGAGGCGGCGGCCGCGGATGGCGGTATAACCGATGGTTTTGATGCGCCCTTCAAGGATGGCATCGGCGTGAGCGGTGTCGGTGAGACGATAGGTGCCGTCCTGGGAGAAAGCGCTGGAAACGGCAGAGGTGGCGAGGGCCTCCGCTCGAGGGTGCTGGGTGTCGTTGGCAAACATCGGCACGGCGATGGACCGGACCTTGGCCAGTGCGGCGGGTTTGACACTGCCGAGGCGATAGCCGGTGCAGGCGACCAGCAGCAGCAAGGGGGCGAGCAGGAGGGTGAACTTCATGCGCATGGGCGAAGGGAATGGCCGCGTCACTCGCCGAGTTGTTTGAGGCGGGCACGGGACGCCGCGTGGAGTTGGCCGGACTGGGCGCGTTTCATAACGTCGCGATAATACACTTTGGCGGATTCGAGTTGGCCGGTTTTGTAGTAATATTCGGCGATGTCGAAGGTGTTTTGGAGTTCGTGGTTGCTGAGGTTTTGGATGAGTTTGTGGGCTTCCGCATTGCGGGAATGGCCCGGGTATTGATTGAGGTAGTCATTGAAGGCCTCGCGTGCCAATTCCAAGGTGGCCTGATTGCGGTTGCCAAGCCGGGCTTCATCGGTGAAGACGACCCCGACCCTGAAGAGCGCCTCCGGCGCCTCGGCACAGTCGGGTTGATCACGCACGAGTTGGCGGTAGTTGGCGATGGACAGGGCGAACTCGTGTTCGTGTTGATAGAGGTCGCCGATGGTGAACTGGGCCTTGGCGGCGGTGGGGGTTTTGGGGGCATTGTCGCGGACTTGGCCGAGCATCTCGGCCACCTTTTTGACCTCAAGCTTGGAGCGGATGCCTAGGAAACTGCTTTTCACCCGGCCGTCGGCGGCGGAATGGGCGATTTTCGCTTGGTTGGCAAGCGCGGCCGTATAGAGGTTGCTGGCTTGGAAACGGGTGAGGAAAAGTTGATAGGCATCGAAGGCTTTGACGGGTTCGCCAGTTTGTTCGAGCAGTTCAGCCTGGCGGAAGCGGGCCTGGGCCGCGGGGTTGGCGAAGGAGTAGCGGGTGGCGGTTTGATCGTAGAGTTTGATGGCCTGCTTGGCCTTGCCTGAGTCGTCGGCTTGCTTGGCCTGTTGATAGAGGGCGTCACCCTCGCCGGTCACCGCACGGGTATTGCCAGCCAGCAGAGGAAGATCGGATGAGGTGTCACAGGCAAGCAGCAGCAAGGCGAAGCAACCGCACCCCAGATGGAATATAAACCGCATGGACATGGCCGCGATCCTAGTGACTTTTCGGTTTGCGCAAAGCTAAATTTTCGAAATCCGGCAGGGCCAAAGGGGGATTGGCTTCTTCAGTCACTGTGCGCAGAAACGCAGCCCGGCTCAATTTCCAGGTCCGCTTTTTTCGCCTCTGCATCCTCTGCGGAAAACCCGCCCTTGCTTGCCTTATTCTCGCGGGTCTTCCCATCCTCAAACAACCCGCATCGATAAACTTCCGAGGCTCTCATGCCTTTCGCAGTGGCGGGGATATCCCAAGCGGACGCGCCGCACCCGCCACCTGGCACAACCCCAACCGTGCCGCCATGACGCCGTGCCGCCGCCCATCGCCGTCAATAACATAATGTCCGTCATTATATAGAAACCCCAACCGTGCCGCCTTGCTGCTGCCCATCACTGTCAATTATATAATGTCTGGCTTTATATTTGGCATTATGTTCTAGTGTCGAGCGGCCGAGAAGATGGTGCTTTTCAGGCGCGAGCTGCGCGTGCACGCTGGCGCCATGCGGGTCCGGTTATTACTGTTAGGAATAGGGACCGTTGCCATGGCAGGTGGCGGCGTCTGGTGGTGGCAGGCGCGGAGTGCCGGGCGCTTGGGCCGGGTGGCGTTGGCACAAACCGAGGCCATCCTGGCGTGCGGGCCGCGGCCCCCGGGGTCGGACGGCTTGCAGGCGGTGCGCGCACGCCTGCGGACGCAACTGGCAGCAGCCGGGTGGGTGACGGCCGGGCAGGCGTTTGAGCGCAGCACGGCGCAGGGGGTGGTGAAGTTTGAGAATGTCCGGGCACGATTCCCGGCGGGAAGTGGCGATCCATGGCTGCGACCGGTCACCGGCCTGCTGTGCGCGCATGTGGACTCGAAGTGGTTCAAACAGGAGGTGTTTCTGGGGGCTGATGATTCGGCATCGGCCTGCGGCGCGCTGCTGGAGATTGCCCGGGTGCTGGCCACGGAGAGGCCGGCCCAGGCACAACAAATGGAACTGGTGTTTTTCGATGGGGAAGAGGCGTTGGACGCCAACATCACGCCTACCGACGGGCTTTATGGCAGCCGGCACTATGCCAGCGAATGGCCGGATGCGACGGCGAAGCCGCGCTTCGGAGTTTTGTTAGATATGATCGGGCACAAGGACCTGTCGATCCGGCTGCCGTCGGACACGCCACAACCCTTGCGCGAGGCAGTGCTGGCGGCAGCCAAGCGCGAAGGTGCCGGCCAACATTTCGGCATCGCGCAAGGCCCCATCACCGATGATCACGCGCCGCTCAACCGGATCGGCATCCCGACGGTGGATATCATCGGGGATTTCAGCTCCCGGCCGTGGTGGCACACGCCCGCCGACAGCCTCCAAAACCTTTCCGCCGAATCACTGGATATTTCCATCCGGGTGACGCTTCGGCTGTTAGATGGGTTGTTGCGGGAATGAGGTGCCGGCCGGGATGGCGAATGTCTTGTAGCGCGACGAGCCGCCTTTTTCCAAAGTGACCTTGGATTTGGGGAGGTCGAGGGATGTGGCGAGGAAGTCGCGCAATGCGGCATTGGCCTTGCCATCCACCGGGGGAGCCGCGATGCGCACCCGCAACACCTGCCCCACCTGCGGGTCGTCCTCCCAACCGACGATTTCGCTGGCGCGGGCATTGGGGGTTGCGCGGACGTGCAGCTTGTTATTGGGGCTGGGCATTGAGTGGGCGCAACCACACGTTGCGGAAGCGCACCGGGTTGCCATGGTCTTGCAGATAGAGCGGGCCTTTTTCGGTGTAGCCGTTGAGGGGAGCCGCGGTGGTCGCCTGTTCGCCCACGGGGATATGGTCCTGAATCAGCACGCCGTTGTGCAACACGGTGTAGGAGCCCGGCTGCACCTTGCCATCCGCCAGCCGCTTGGGCGCGTGAAAGTTGATGTCATACACCTGCCACTCGCCGGGCTTGCGGCACGCGTTGACCAGCGGCGCGTTGTGGCCGTAGAACGCGCCGCACTGGCCGTTCGGATAGGTCTTGTTGTTATAGCAATCGAGCACCTGGATCTCATAGCGTCCCATCAGATAGACGCCGCTGTTGCCGCGGCCCTGGCCCTCACCCTTGGGGACCGTGGGTGACGCCCACTCGACGTGCAGTTGGCAATCGGCGAATTCCTCCTTGGAGAAGATGCCGCCTGGCGGGGTGCTTTCCACCGCGCCGTTATCGATCTTCCATTTGGGTTCCGGGCTGCGTTCACCGCGGAACTTGGACAGGTCCTTGCCATCAAACAACACAATGGCATCCGAGGGTGCGCCACCCGGCGCGCCGGGATCGACCACCGGTGGCTGCGGTTCTTCCTTGGGCCCGGCCACCAGCAGTGACAGCATGGAAAACGGCAACAGACAAGGGATGGCGAGTTTTTGAAACATGGACATGACTGGCTGACTATGGAGTGACTTGTTCATGGAGAATTGCAATTGGGGAGTCGTGTTTGAGGCTAGGGTTTGCCCGCGAGGATGCAAGCGCTAAGGTTTCCGCTAAGGTTTCCGGTCGAAGCAGGCCTCGATTTCCTCGAGGGTTTTGCCCTTGGTTTCCGGCAGGAAAAACGCGGCGGTTAGAAAGTAAACCACGGTGCAGGCGGCCCAGAACAGGAACATCGCAAAGTACCCGTGATTGCCCACCACTGGCAGGAACACCGCGGCGATCGCCGTGGATACACCCTGGTTGATTAACAAGGCAATCCCCATCCCGGCGGAACGAATCCGCGTGGGCATCAACTCAGAAAGCGCCAGCCAGACGCACACCCCCGGCCCGACCGAGAATGACGCGATGAAACAGGCAAGGCAAAGAGCGGCCAGGAAACCGTTGAGCTTGCCGGGAATCGGCCCGATCTTGGCGCGCTTGATCTCCAACGGTTTGCCGGCGTTTTCCTTGTCCTTGGCATCCGGCGCGATGCTCAGGGATTGGCTTTGCCTGATCTTGAGCGCATCCGCCAGCGTGGCGCGGTCTTCCCTGCTGAGTTTGCCCAGCACCTGCTGTGCCTGGTCCACCACGGCCTTTTCCCGGGCCGTGAGTCCCTCAAGCCCCTTGGCCTTGAGTGAACGCGCCTGATCTAGCAAATCATTTTCCGCCGTGGTCAGTTTGCCGGTGATGGCCTCGGCGGCGGCGAGGACTTTGCCGGAGGCCGGGGTCGGCATGAAGGCGGTGGAGACCTGCTGTTTGCTGCCATAGTTGGACAGCACGCTGATCTGGACGGCTTCGCCCGCGGGCTGCCCGGAAAACTTCACCTTGGTGATGTCCAATTCGAGTTGGTTGTCCTTGATCATGGCGACCACTTCCCGGTCCACGTCCTGACGCTTGGATTCCACGCTGTAAAACACGGCGGCCAGCGCCACCAACGAAAGAATGATGCCGGAGGTGCCTAATTTGAGCAGGAAGGTGCGCCCCTTGCGTTCCACTAACAAGACCGCCACGATGGTCATCACGCAATTGAGGATTTTGATCGCGGTACCGCTGTTGGATGCGGCCAGCGCATCCAACCCCGCCTGTTGCAGGATGGTGGTCATGAACTGCAATATCGAATTGACCCCTGTCGCCTGCGTGCAGCCCAGAATCACACACGCCAACACGAACGGAATCACATATTTTCGCGCGGTGAAGATTTCACCCATCGACGCGATGAAACCCGTCTGCGGTTTGATGCGTTCCTGCGCCAGCGAGTCGGCCATTTCCTGCATCTCAAGGTCCGCTTCCTCCGGCGTGCGGGTTTTCAACAGCGCGGCGCGTGCCGCCGCGGGTTTGCCGCGCCGGAACAGCCAGCGCGGCGATTCACTCACCATGAAACTACCCGCCAAAAACACCAGGCCTGGATACACCACCGTTAGAAACATGCCGCGCCAGGCATGGTCCGCCACCTGCAGAACCGCCTCGCGGTTGCTGCCCGCCGCCTCGGTGGCCGCCTCCGCATTGCCGATGAAATAGCGGCCGACAAACGCCGCCAGCACAATGCCGAAGGTCAGCATGAATTGGAAAATGGCGGTGCCTGACCCCCGGCTGCGCGCCACCAGCGATTCCGCCAGGAACAAGGGCACCACCACCGCGATCACGCCGCCGCTCATTCCTTGCAGCAGGCGCCCGCACATCAGCGGCACATAACTTTGACTGGTGAAAATGATCCCGACACTGGCCACAAACATCATCGCACTCACCACCATCATCTTTTTCCGACCCAGCCAGTCCGCCAGAAATCCGGCCACCACCGAACCTAACAACGAACCCGCCAGCACCGCCGCCACAATGTAGGACGTTTGCTGCTCGGTCAGCCGGATCGCCTTGTTCAAATACGGCAGTGCCGGATCGATCACCCCGATGTCGATCCCGTAGAGCAACCCGCCCATGCCTGCAATGAACAATAAAAAACACACCGCCATGGATTTTCCGGACGGACGCCTCGCTGGACTGGAATTTTGACTCATGCGCTTGCTGGAACTCCAGCCATCCTAAATGCCGCGTGCCCAGCGACAATGCCGAATTTCAAGAATGTCGCCCGCCGCCCCTCAGCGCCACAACAAGCGCAGGCTGTTGAGGACAACAACGACGGTGGACCCCTCGTGACCGAGCACGCCGAGCGGCAGCGGGATCCAGGCACCCAACGCGGAGATGGCTAACAAAACCACCACGCCCATTGAGATGGCGACGTTTTGGCGGATGATGGCACGGCACCGCCGGGAGAGCGTGAGGGCTTCGAGCACGCGCTCGAGCTTGTCCTGGGTGAGGATCACGTCGGCTTGTTCGAGCACGGCATCCGAGCCGCGCAGGCCCATGCCGATGGACACATCCGCGGCGGCCAGGCTGGGAGCATCGTTGACGCCATCCCCAACCATGGCGACGCGCTCACCGGCGGCCCGCCAGGCTTGGATGGCGGCCACCTTGCCTTCAGGGGTGAGGCCCGAGCGGGTGTCGTCGAGATGCAGCTCTTTGGCGACAAGCTCGGCAGCTTCCGGGCGGTCGCCGGTGAGCATGGTGACACGGATGTGTTGGGCGTGGAGCTGGTCGATGAGGGCGGCGGCTTCCGGGCGCAAGGCATCGCGAAACAGGATGCGCCCGGCAAGGGTGGGCGAGGCTATCAACACTTCGGTTAGTCCGGGCTCGGGATCGGGCAAAGCTTGAATCCAGGCGTGGTCCGGAAACAACGAGCGGCGGCCCAACACGGTGACCTCCCCATTCACCTCGCCCCGCAAGCCTTGGCCGGGCAGCGAGGTGAGGGCGCCGGCGGGTTCGGCGTCGTGGCCGTGCTGCTGCAGGTAGGCATTGGCGATGGCCCGGGAAACCGGGTGCTTGGATTGCCGGGAAAGAGCCGCGGCATGACGCAGGACCGCCTCGTCCTGGCCGAAGACGGATGAATCGATGGCGATGAGGGCGAGCTCACCTTTGGTTAGAGTACCGGTTTTGTCGACGGCGAGGCGATGGATGGTGGCGAGGTTTTCCAGGGCGATGCCGCCGCGGAACAAAATCCCGCGGCGCGCGCCGGCGGCAATCCCGGTGAGCACCGCGGAGGGAATGGAAATGACCAGCGCGCAAGGCGAGCACACCACCAACAAGGTCATCGCGCGATAAAAGGCGGAACGGGTGGTGCCGGTGGCGTTGAAGGCGGGATCGCCAAAGCCAAGGTGCCAGACGAAAAACATCACAATGGTTAGAGCGAGCAAACCAATGGTGTAGCCGGTGCCGAAGCGGTCGGTGAAACGCTGGGACGGCGCCTTGCTGGCTTGGGCGGAGCGAATCAGGCGGATGATGCGGGCGTGGGCACTTTCCGACGGGGGACGCAGCACTTCCGCCAGCAGCGGGCCGTAGGTATTGAGGGTGCCGCCAAAGACGGTATCGCCGGGTTGCTTTTCCACCGGCACGGACTCACCGGTCAGCGTCGATTCATCCGCGGCGGATTGGCCGCTGAGCACCCGCGCATCCACCGGAAATTGATGGTCGGGCAAAATCCGGATCGACTGCCCGGCCATCAGGCCGTCGGCATGCACCTCGCGCTCGCTGCCATCGGCCGCAACCAGCGTGGCGGTCTTGGGCGCATCGCGGAACAGGCTGCGGATTTCCCGTTCGGTGCGGGCAAGGGCCAACCCCTCGAGGGCATTGCTCAGCGAGAACAAAAACAACAACGCGCCGCCTTCCCACCAGGCGCCGATGGCCGCGGCGCCTATCGCCACCGCCAACATCAGAAAGTGAATGTCCAGATGAAACCGCTTCAAGCGGTCGAAGGTGTCGACCGCCGCATCCCAGCCACCCAACAGAAAGGCCGTTGCATAACAGGCATGCGACAAATCGTGCAGACCCGGGATCCGGTCAAAATAAATTCCTAACAAAACGCACAGCCCGCAGCCGATGGCTGAGGCCAACAACACCCGCCATGACGGCTCGGAGGATTCAGTTTCCACGGCCGGAAGCTAGGGTGAACCCGCAGCCATGGCAAGCGGTGAATTGCCTAACCTTTCCGCGGCCGGAAGCCCATGGCCAAACGAATAACCACGAGCGGCAGTGCGGCAAGCACAAGGGCGGCGGCGGCGGTGCGCAACCCTGGATAGACGCGGGCGCGGTTTTGAACGAGCGCGGTGAGCGCCTCGGCCACGACGCGTTCCTTGGGCATGAAGAAGCAGCGGTAACCGGGGATGGGCCGGGTCTCACCGTGGCGGCGGGCGACATCGCCGAACTCGGTTTTCACCGGACCGGGACAGACGGCCAACACGGGGATGCCGTGGTCCTTCAACTCGATCCGCAAGGCTTCCGAAAAACTGCTGACATACGCCTTGGTGGCCGCATACACCGCGAAGTCGGGCATCGGCATCAGACTGGCCAGCGAACTGACGTTGATGATGGCTCCCCTGCCACAACGGATCATCGCCGGCACCAGCGCGTGCGTGAGATGGGTGAGCGCCTCGATATTGAGGCCTAACATGGCATTGAGCTTCGCCCAATCGGCGGTGACAAATTCGCCGTAATCACCCAAGCCCGCATTGTTGACTAACAAATCCGGGAGGCTGCGCCGGAGGATGAGGTTTTCCACCAAATCCTCGCGCTCCGAGGCCTCGGTGAGGTCGGCGGCATACACCATCACCTCGAGCTCCGGGTGCCCGGCGCGGAGGCGCGCGGCCAATTGCTGCAGCAATGGCTCACGGCGCGCCACCAGCACGAGCTTGTCGACGCGGGGCGCGAGTTGGAGGGCGAATTCCTCACCGATCCCGGCGGAGGCGCCGGTGATGAGAGCACAGGAAAAACGGACGGACTGGGACATGGCGCGATCTTACACCATGCCGCCGGTCTGCGCCACCCCTGATTATGCGCCTTGGGGCTCGCCGTTCGGGCCTTGGTTGGCCTGCAGGATGCGCAGCGGCAAGCGCACCAGGATTTCACCGTCGCAGCCGATATCAATCGAGAAGATGCCCATTTTTTGGAAGCGCAGCCCTTGCAGGTTCATCACGATGTTGCGCGTGATGAACGGCACGTTTTTGGGCAGTTGCACTTCGAATTCCGGCTCGATGGGCATGTTGTTAGGATCAAGCGACTCACCGTCCTCATCGATGATGTTGATGGAGAGCTTGTGGCGGCCGGCGTCTTCCGGGGTGAAGCACATCCGCATGGCAAGGGCACAGGCGGGATGCACGACGGGAACGGCACGAGCTACGAGCGTGTCGAAAGTTCCGGAAATGACGAGTTTGCCGCTATAGTCGGCGGCAAAGTCACAAAGGGTGGCGATTTGGATGTCCATGGTGGAGGTAGGGAGCGAGTTTCAGGTGGGCCCGAACGCAGGATTCGCGCCGCGGGACGGCCTATCTGAGATGAGCGCCGCCAAACGTCCAGTCAAATCTGCTCAGGGTTCCCCGATATTTTCATCCCTCACGTCGTTATCCTCCACGGGAATGGCGCGTGCCGGGCGCGGGGCTGGCTCCGGCTTGAGCGGCTTGAGCGGTTTGTCCTCAAGATTGAGTCCCTCCACGGGAATGGCGCGGACCGGGCGCGACGCAGGCTCACGCCTGAGCGGCTTGTCCTCAAGATTGAGTTCCTCCACGGGCAGCGCCCGCAACGGCCCTTCCACCGGCTCCCCCTTGACACCTGCAGAGGCGGGCGCACTTTCATCGACTACGACGAGCGCGCGCTGCGGCGGCGCGATAATATCCTTGATGTCGTTTTTAATCGGTTCGAAAAAATTGCGGACCATCGGGGCCGCCATGCGTCCGCCTGAGACAACCTCCCCGGGGCGCCCTTCATACAGCACGGCGAAGGCATAGCGCGGGTTGTCCTTGGGTAGAAACCCGGCAAACCACGCGAGGCTCTGGCTTTTCCCCTTGGGCCCCCATTGCGCCGTGCCGGTCTTGCCGCAGAGCAGCGTGTAGCTCAATACCCCGGCGCTGCCGGTGCCGTAGCCACTGTTGACCACATCGCCCATGCCCTCGCGGACCACTTCGACCGCCTTGGGATCAACGCCGAGCCAATTCTTCCGCTCGGGAACGGTGACTTTAACCACCCGGCCGCGGGTGTCCTGAATCTGGCTGATGAGTTGGAGCCGCGGCAGGGCCCCCCCGTTGGCAATGCCGGCCATCGCCTGGGCCACCTGCAAGGGCGAGGCTAACAACGACCCCTGGCCGATGGAAAGATTGGCGGTATCACCATCCAGAATCCGACGACGCTCATTTTTCAGCATCCATTCGTCGCTGGGAACCAAACCCGGGGTTTCTCCAATGAGCGGCAGACCGCTGCGCTCGCCAAAGCCAAGCCGCCGGGCCAGGCCGAGAAACACGCCGGGCCCCACCTTGATGCCGACCTGATAGAACCAGGGATTGCACGAGCGAGCCAGGGCACGACGCACATCGATCTCGCCCTCCGGCGTCTTGCTCCAATTGTTGAACACATGATTGCCGACTTGGATGGCCGCCGGGCAATCGATGAGGGAAGTTTCGGTGACGGTGCCATTGTTGAGCGCGGCCAACGCGATGACGGGCTTGAAAGAGGATGCCGGGGGATAGGCGGATTGGAAGGCCCTCCCAAACAACGGCTGCGAGGGATCCTCCTGCAGGGCTTTGAATTCCGCATCACTGATGCCGGGAATGAAATGGTTCAAATCAAACGACGGCCGCGAAGCCATCACCAACACCTCGCCCGTAACCACATCCACCACCACAAACGCCCCGCGCCGGCAACCATTGCGCAGGACTTTTTCCGCCAACTTTTGCCACTCGAGATTGAGCGTGGTGACCAGCGCACCTCCCGGCCGCGGCCGTGACACCTGCTCTTCCAACAGCTTGTTGCCGCTTTCATCAAAAATCAGGCGCTTCATGCCGGGTTCGCCGGCGAGCTGGCTGTCATAGAGTTTTTCCAAGCCGGCGCGACCTTCAGACTCCTCCCACATCGGCTCGTTGAAATTGATCGGCCCTGTGGTCAACTTGCCGACACTGCCGGAATAACCGATGATATGACTGGCCAGATCGCCATGGGGATAATAACGCCGATACACCGGGTGCAACACCAACCCGGAGCCCAGCTTGGATTCCAGCCCGCGGGCTTCTTTCTCCTCCATTTGCCCCGATACCAGCAAGGGTAGCCAACGCCGGTGGCGGTAATGATCGTAGAGCTCGTCGTCGGTCTTGGGAACCGGACTCTTGATCAGCTTCTGCAGGGAATCGAGCCGCGTGCGCCCCCAACGAATGATGAAGTCACGATCCGCATCCTCAAATTGCTTGTACTGCAGGCCCACCTGATAGGCCACTTCCGTCTGCGCCAAGGCCCGGCCCTCCCGGTCGGTGATTTGGCCGCGCGGCGCCGGAATCTTCTGGGTGATGGCCCGCGCGTCACGACGGGTCAGAATCGACCCGTCACTGGCGGATTTGCCACCGGGCGACACCACCGGGGCGAGCAGGTCCGAAGTCGGCCCCGGCGGCGGAAGGGGCTTCGAAGCCGCCGTTTTCTGGGCACGCAAAGGCCCGGCAGTGACCACGGCCAGCAGCAATAACAGGTTGACATTTCGGCGCTTCACGATCGGGCGGAGCAGCAGCTTAACGTCATTCCCCACACTCGGCAATCCTCAATCCACGATCCTATCGCCCGCCGCCGACTCATCCTTTCGCACCCGTCATCGGCTCGAAAAAACCCACTCCAATTCACAATATATTGGGACGGTCGTCCGAAAATATTGCATTAATGCCACGTTGATTCCAAGA
This sequence comes from Akkermansiaceae bacterium, assembly GCA_903826205.1. GTDB lineage: Bacteria > Verrucomicrobiota > Verrucomicrobiia > Verrucomicrobiales > Akkermansiaceae > Luteolibacter. The sequence continues at coordinate 33,689 of CAIKDP010000114.1, read as the reverse complement.
CGATGATGCCATTCAGATGCGTCAAATTTGGGTTCACACCACGAAATTCGCCTGAATGACAAGCCATTCTGACGAACCATTCGAGACTTGGCCTTCGTCGATCTGCAGTGAAAAACGCAAGTGCCGCCAATGACGAATTATTTGGACGCCCGTCGCAATAATCTGTAATTTGTAATTTGTTGACACGGGGGACTGGGGGACTGTCAGAACGGACTGGGTGTGGGTGTGGCAGAAGCGGAAAGCAAGAACGGGGTGGAGATAATCCTCCGCCCTGACTACGACCCCAGCTCCCGCGCCGCGGCGATCATGGCAGGGCCCGCACCGCCGCGATGACGTGCTCGGCGGTCATGCCGAGTTCTTGCATCACGCGGTTGGCCGGAGCACTGATGCCGAAGCGGTCGATGCCTAACACCTTGCCGGACGCGCCGACGTATTTCCACCACAAGCCGGTCACACCGGCCTCGATGGCGACGCGTTTGGTGCAGGCTTGCGGCAGCACGCTTTCGCGATACTCCGGGCTCTGGCGGTCGAAGCGCTCGAAGCACGGCATGGAAACCACGCGCACGCCGTCGCCCAGCGCGGTCGCGGCGGCCATCGCGTGTTGCAGTTCGGAGCCGCAGCTCAACAGAAGGGTCGTGAGCGGGCCGGTTTCCCTGCGGGCGATGTAGCCGCCCCGCATGACGCCATCGCGCCGTGCGGCCACCGAGAGCTCATTCATCAGGGGAATCGTCTGGCGGGTGAGAATCAAGGCGGTGGGACCATCGGAGCGGTGCATGGCAACCACCCAGGCCCCGGCGGTTTCCTCGGCATCGCCGGGGCGGATGACATCGAGATTGGGGATGACGCGCAAGCCGCTGACAGTTTCCACCGGCTGGTGGGTGGGACCATCTTCGCCCACGCCCACCGAATCGTGGGTGAAAATGTAGGTCACCGGCAACCCGGCCAAAGCGGCGAGGCGGATCGCCCCGCGCAGGTAATCCGCAAACACCAAAAACGTGGCCCCGCTGGCGCGGAACAGGCCGTCGTAGGCAATGCCATTGCAGATGGCCCCCATCGCATGCTCACGGATGCCGAACCAAATGTTGCGTCCCTCAGGGTGTTGCCGCGAGAAATCCCCGCCGCCGTTGATATAGTTCTTGGTGGAACCATACAAATCGGCGCTCCCTGTTAGAAAATACGGCATCGCCTTGGCCACCGCCTGGATCACCAACCCGCCCGCGGCGCGCGTGGCATCCTTGTAATCCGCCGCAAACGCCGGGATCCGCTCGCTCAAATCCACCGGCACGGCTTGCGCCACGCCTTCGGTCAACTCCGCAGCCAGCACCGGATTGGCGTCAGCCCAAGCATCGTAGATCGCCTGCCAGGCCTCGAACTGCTGCGCGAGTGCCGCCTTGCGCGCCACAAAAAACGCCCGCACCTCCGGCGACACATAAAACAATTCGTCGGCCGGCAAGCCGAGGCCGACCCGCGCCGCCGCGCTGAACTTGGCACCGCCTTCGCCATGGCCTTTGGAGGTGCCGGCCACCTCGGGGATCCCCTTCCCTATCAAAGTCTTGGCGATGATCACCTTGGGCCGTCCATTGTCATCGGCCTTGGCCTTTTCGAGGGCCACGGCCAAGACCGCCAGGTCGTGACCGTCCACTGTCACCGCGTCCCAGCCTTGGGAGATAAAATACGCTTCGGCGTTTTCGCTTTGTGTTAGCGCCGCCATCGCATCCAGCGTCACATCGTTGGAATCATAGATCAAAATCAGGTTGTCCAAGCCATTGTGGCCGGCAAAGGCGATTGCCTCGCGCGCCACCCCCTCCTGAAGACAGCCGTCGCCCATCAGGGACACCACGTGATGATCGAAGATCGTGTGTTCCGGTGTGTTGAAGCGGGCCGCCGCGCGCTTGCCCGATAGCGCATACCCCACCGCATTGCCCACCCCTTGGCCGAGCGGACCGGTCGTGGCTTCCACCCCCGGGGTCTCGCGAAACTCCGGATGCCCCGGCGTGATCGCGTGCCATTGGCGGAAATTCCGCACGTCGTCGCGCGAGACCGCATAGCCTGCCAGATGCAGCCAGCCATACAAAAACATCGAACCATGACCCGCCGAAAGCACGAAACGGTCGCGGTTGAGCCACTTCGGCGCGTCCGGATTGAAGCGCAAGGACTGGCCGAACAATACCGCCCCAATCTCCGCGCTGCCCAAGGGCAGGCCCAGATGGCCAGAGGCACAGGCGTGAATGGCATCGATGGCGAGACCGCGGGCCTCATTGGCGGCTTGGGCTAACAGGGGGGTGTTCATAATTGGGAAAAATTTGCGGCAGATCCATGGAGCCGCCGTCGGCGGCAACGCACAGCGTAAAATTCCACACCCGCTTGACAAGCCGTGATTCACCAAATTTTTTTGCAAAATATCCTTGCCAAGACCGCCCATCTCCGGTTTGGTTCCGCCCGCACCGCGACCAACGACCCGTTCGTCTATCGGTTAGGACTCCAGATTTTCATTCTGGCAAGAAGGGTTCGACTCCCTTACGGGTCGCCATTTTCTCACAGAAACCTCCGTCACCAGCGGAGGTTTTTTGTTACCAAGGTCCAAAATCCGGTGCTGTCCCCTATTTCCGGGTGGTCTTGGCGGATTATGGCACTATGCTGGCCGCACCACCGTGACCGCCCTCGACAAAGCCGATGCCCTCCGCCGCCGCAAAGGCGGGCGCCCGATCGCCGCGCTCACCGCCTACGATTACCCCACCGCGCGGCTGCTGGATGAGGCGGGCGTGGACATGTTGCTGGTTGGTGATTCGTTAGGCATGGTGGTGCTTGGGTATCCGGACACCACCCATGTGACGCTTGGGCACATGCTGCACCACATAGCCGCCGTGGCGCGGGCCCAGCCGCGGGCATTCATTGTCGGCGATTTTTCAATCGGCACCTATGACACACCCGCGCAAGCGCTGGCCAATGCACAGTGTCTGGTTGCCGCCGGTGCTGAAGCGGTGAAGCTGGAAGGCGGCTGCAATCAAGCAGAGAAAGTGCGCGCCATCACCGCGGCGGGCATTCCGGTGGTGGGACACCTCGGCATGCTGCCGCAAAGCGTCATCGAAGAAGGTGGCTATCACAAAACCGGCAAGACCCCCGCCCAGGCCGCCGCCATCCTCGCGGACGCCGAGGCGCTGGTGGCTGCCGGGGTCTGCGCCATCGTGTTAGAGTCAGTCCTGCCGGCGACCGCCCGTTGGGTCACCGCCCAAATCGCGGTACCCACCATCGGCATCGGCAGTGGCGAAGACACCTGCGATGGCGAGGTTGCCGTTGTCGATGATCTGATCGGCTCCTTCCCGTGGTTTGTCCCACCCTTCGCCCGCCCGGAAGCCCATGTCGCCGACGCCATCCGCGAGGCGGCTGCCAAATATGTGGCGCGGGTAACGCTCCTTTCCAAAGCCTCCCCATGAGTCGCCGCCGGAAATTTTTCAGCTTGTGCGCCGTGGCGCTGCTGCTTGTGGAAGCGGGGGCGGCCGGTGACGTCGGTTGGGACGAACATCTGGCGCGGACCTTTTCCAATCGATTGCAAGAAATGGACAAGGAACTGGCAGTGATGGGGCCCCAGTTGGAGGTGTTGCCCCGCATCCCGATCGACGATCAGGGCGGCACCGGTGGCTATGCCAGCATTCACTCCCATGCGGTGCCCACGCGGGATTCCAATTGTGCGGTGGAAGTCCGCTGGCCGGCGACCGCCATGGTGGATCTGGTGGCGCTGGTGCCCGCCCGGCGCTATGACGCGCGGGGCTTGGACGCCCAGTATGGCATGCCGGATGCCTTCACGGTCGAATTGATCAATGCCAAGGGCGAGGTGCTGGGCCGCGTGGCCCGGGAGAGCAAGGCGCGCAGCCATCCGGTGCGGCGGGGGCATCCCTTCGTCTATCAAGTATCACCGCCGGTGGCGGCGGCGGGACTGAGGATCACGGCCGATCTGCTGTATCCGGACACCGACGCGGAGGATCGTTTCGTGCATGCATGGGCGGAGGTGTTCGCCTTCGAAAACGAGCGCAACCTCACCCGCGGCGGGGAGGTCCGCAGCCTTGGCGGGACGACTCCTCCCGCACCCTGGCACTGGCACACCGCCTTCCTCGTCGATGGTCAGACGCCGTTGGGATTGCCCGAAATCCCTGCCGAGGATCATCGCAATATCGGCTGGCTCTCCCAAGGCCGGACCACCGCCAGCGAGGCGGCGGCGCTGACCGTGGATCTGGGCGAATCCCGTGCCATGGATGGTGTGCGCTTGCTGCCGGCCAAGCGACCGACCTCGGATCTGCCGAGCGGTTTTGGCTTTCCCCGCAAGCTCGTCATCTCGGTGGCCGACACAAACAACCCTGCCGATCGTGGCAAGGAACGGGTTGTCTGCGAGCATGAGCTGAGCAATCCCGGACACAATCCGGTGGTGCTGCCCTTTGCCCCCTGCCACGGACGTTATGTGAGAATCGAAGCCACCGAACTCTGGAAGGCCTTCGAAAGCTACCCCGCGTTTTTCGCCTTGAGCGAGGTGGAGGTCCTCGCCGGGGACGCCAATCTGGCGCTCGGGAAAGCCGCCTACTCACCGGACGGCATGCCTAACATCTTTGCCACCGGCGGCACCTACTGGAGCAGTGCCGCCCTCACTGATGGCTTCGGGCCGGATGGCCGCTTGGTGGCCACCCGCGAGTGGCTCACCCAACTCGACCGGCGACTGCAACTTGAAACCCGCCGCCATGCATTGCGCCTTGAGGCCGGCCATGTGGTGAGCCAATGGCGGCGGGCGGGCTTGGCGGGATGGACGGTGTTAGGGTTGGCCGGGGCGTTCTTGCTCATTGCCTTGCCGATCCGTTATCGGATTCACGCGCACCGCGAGTTGCTCAAAGTGCGAGAACGCATAGCCAGTGACCTGCACGACGAGGTGGGCAGCAACCTCGGCAGCATCCAGATGTTCACCGATCTGGCCGAGGGGCGCTCCGGCCCATCCGATGACCTGAAGCGCATCCAGCGCATCGCCGCGGAAACGGTCAGCGCCGTCCGCGACATCGTCTGGTTGCTGCGGCCGCAAGGCGAGCATCGCATTGGCACGCTCGAGCACTTGCGTGAAACCAGCTCGATCATGCTCGAGTCGTTGGATTGGAAATTCACCGCCAACGAAGCGGCATGGCTGGTGGAACTGCCCGAAGAATCCACGCGCCACCTATTCCTGTTTTTCCGGGAGGCCCTCCACAACATCATGCGCCATGCCCGTGCCACTCAGGTGGAAGTCCGCGTTGAAGTGACCGGCTCGCGGTTCCAACTCATCATCAGCGACAACGGCGTCGGCATCGATCCCGCACGCCTCGCCCGCCCGGCCACCCTGCACGCGTTGCGCCAGCGCGCCGAAGCCCTCGCCGCCCACCTCGCCATCGACAGCCAACCGGGTGCGGGCACCCGCCTCAGCCTCAGCATCCCCATCGCACGCAAGCATTTGCGCAAAAGCCGGCCCGCCGCCTGAGACCCAAATCCCAGGCCCCGACCTCTGCCAGGGGGCCGTTTTCACCTCGTGATTTCTTGAGTCAGGAGATAAGCCTGTGGGGATTGGGAATGTCGGGGATTGGGAATTGCTTATATCGGCAGGAGTGTTATGGAGGGCGCGTTCATCCCTTTGCCTTGTCAGAACCAACCCCTGTGAAAAGCACCATGCTCCATTTACCCAAGCCCGCCCTTGACGGCACGATGTCTCTGGAAGAGTCGCTGCGGTACCGCAGATCCGTGAGAGACTTCACCCCGGAGCCTCTCTCACCACAGGAGATCTCGAGCATTTTGTGGGCCGCACAGGGGGTCACCGACGACGCGAACTACCGCACCGCCCCCTCCGCGGGCGCCAGGTACCCTATCAAACTTCATGTGGCCACCCAAGATGGCCTGTTCGCTTACGCCAATCATAACCATACCCTCACCCGCCTGAACCCAGTGGATGTTAGACCCATGATCGTCGAAACCGCCCTGGGCCAGAAATTCATTGGGGACGCGGGCCTGGTGGTCATCTTGTCAGCCAACCTGGCTGAATCCATCCAACTGCACGGAGAGAAGGCCATGCGGTATATTTATCTCGAAGCAGGGCACATCGCCCAAAACATCCACCTTGAGGCGGCCAGCCTCGGCTTGGCATCCTCTCCGGTCGCGGCATTTGATGAAGCATCCTTGCAAGCCGTTCTCGGCTTCCCTGAGGCATGGGTTCCCATCTATGTCATCCCGGTCGGCCACCCGACACACCCCCGGCCAAAACCCGCGCTTTCCCGGCAGCTTGACGTGTGTTATCAATCCCCGCTGTGACCCCTCCGTCCGCACTCAAACAAAATCCGGTCCGCTTGATCCTCATCGAAGATCATGCCGATTTCCGTGAGTCGGTTTCGCGCGTGCTCGAGGAGCGCGGCGGCTACCACTGCGTGGGGGGGTTTTCCACCATGGAGGACGCACTGGAGGCCATCCGTGGCGGGCTGGAAGCGGATCTGGTGCTATCGGACCTCGGCTTGCCCGGCATGAGCGGGGTGGTGGGCATCCGCAAGGTGCGCGAACTCCTGCCCAGGGCACGGGTGCTCGTGTTGACCGCGTTCACTGACAAGGCGAAAGTCTTCGCCGCATTGGAGGCCGGGGCCCATGGCTACCTCGTCAAGGCCGGCAGCGCCTCGCGCCTGATGGAAACCCTCGAAGAGGTGCTCGCGGGCGGCACCCCGCTCGATCCCAAAATCGCCGGCATGATCCTGCAGACGTTCCGCAAACTCAGCCCGATCCCCGATGCCGAATCCCTCTCCGGGCGCGAGTGCGAAGTGCTGCAACTCGCCGCCAAAGGCCTCACCCGCCAGGAAATCGCCGACGCCCTGAAGCTCAGCACTCATTCAGTGACCGAATACATCCAGCGCAGCTTCGACAAACTCCATGTGCGCAACCTGCCGGCAGCCGTGAGCGAAGCCATCCGCCGTGGCTTCCTCGACCTCTCCTAACAAGCCATGCCGCCTCAAGATCATGTCCCAAATCTTAGGGACATGACAAGATTCAGCTTTTAAGGCACATTCTTCCCGTCGGGGGGATGGATCCCCGTGGTTCATAAGGGATTGTGAACGAACAAAAGGGCCGCGCGGATGCGCGGTTCTTTTGTTTTCAGAGTGGCTGCGCTGTCCCAAATCTTAGGGACATGACAAGATTCAGCTTTTAAGGCACATTCTTCCCGTCGGGGGGATGGATCCCCGTGGTTCATAAGGGATTGTGAACAAACAAAAAGGGCCGCGCGGGTGCGCGGCCCTTTTTGTTTGGTTCAGAAGCAGCGTTCGACGATTTTGCGGGCCGCCGCGAGGGAACGGCCCTGCGGCAGGCTGTGCAACACGGTGATATAGGTGCGGCCGCGCGCGGAATTGGCTGTTAGACAATGGATGCTGCCGCCGAGGTGGCGGAACACCTTGAACGACAAGGCGTATATCAAACCTCCCGTGTCACTCGTGGTCTCATAACGCAGGCGGAAATTTCCCGCCGGGGTGGCATCCAGCAGCGGCCGGCTGTCCAAGGGTGGCAGCAGGGCCTCATCCGCGTCGCTGATGTGAAGTTGGTCGCGGATGGCTTGCTCGATAATCCGCGGCAAATCGGTTGGCAGCGCTTGCGTCCCTTGCACCAGATGGAAAAAATCGAGGGCCAGTTGATGGTTGGCCGCGCAGAACAAATGCGCTTGGCGCAGGTTGACATGCTGCTCCCACAGGGCGCCGCTGATGCAGGCGGCCAGCCCCCGGAAGTCGCGCGCCGCCAGACCTAACAAAATTGCCCCGCCGTCCCGCAGGAAGGCCGCCTTGGGCCCGGCTTCCGGATCCTCGGCCAGCCGCAACAAATGGGTGCCGAAGCGCCGCGCATGCCGGCCATACAAGCCGCCGAAAAAATCCGCGCCGAAGTCGCGCAGGATATCCTGTTCTTCCGCGACATATCCAGCGGAGCGCAAGGCCAACGCGGGATCGGGAATGATCTCGGGATGATAGGTGGTGAGCGCCTTGACATACAATTCACGGGTGTTGAACCAGCGGGCGGGATCCGAGGCCTTGAGCCACCAATCCTGCCGCTCCGGTGCGCCCGTGGCCATCAACTCCGGCGGCATGCCCATCAGGTGGTCCACACACGTGAAGACAAACAGCGCGCGCAACGTCGGTTCATCCCCACACAGGCTAACCAAATCCGCCACCTGCCGTTGGTCGTTGACGCCGGTCTCGGCCCGTTGCTTGAAGGTCCGGCGGTGGGTGACCAGAAACTCGGCCACCCGCGCCGTCTCCGGGCTGAATCCCGCCTCGGTCACAAACGGCGCATAATACTCCGCCAGCGGAATGCCGGAAAACCCTGAGGTGTTGCGCTCGTGCAGCGGCAGCGACAAGGAATTGCGCGCAATCATGTCATTCGGCGTCAAGGGCAGCCGCTTGGTCAGCAAGGCCAGCTTCACGGCGGCAACTTGGTCCGCATCCAACAACGCGGATTCATTGGCCAGAATTTCCCGCAAATCCGCATCCAACGGATTCCAACCGGCATTGGCATCGGCGAGCCTGGCATTGCCTTGGGCCAGACACAAATCCAACGCCCGCAATTTTTCCCGCACCCAGGCACTCCGCAACGAGGTCTGCTCGATCATCACCCGCTCGTCTAACGAAGCCTCGAACTTGCCATGTCCGGGAAACAAGCGTTCCGCCGCCCCATCCAACTGGCAGATATATCCAATCGTGTCCGCCAGACTGCCGCGGGTTTCATAAAACAAGGCCGACAACTCGGGCACCCGCACCAGCCAGTCACCCATGTTGCAAAAGGTCGTCTGCAACTCGGAGGAATCCACCGGCACCCCGTAGCGCTGGGCCATGAGCAACATCGACAGGGCGGCGCGACTCTTCGCCTGTGATGTCACACATGCCTGCATCTTGGCGTGTTGCAAGCCACCGGTCTTGAGCACAATGCCATCTTCCGCCGGCACCTGGCGCCCGTTGCGCAACTCGCGCTCAATCACACCCCGCGCAAACACCGCCACCCGCCGCCGCGCCGAAAGCAGGCGCGCCCGCACCGCCGTGGCAAACTCAAACCGCGCGCTGTCATCCGCCGCCTCACCTAACATCTCACCAAACGCACAGAAATCATCGAAATCCAACACATCCTGCGGGTGGTTGCCCGCCAGGGTTGCCGGCTCCGGCCCGCGTTGCAGATGCACCCATGCGCGGATCCGCAGCAAAAATTCGTAGGCCTGCACATCGCGCGCATCCGGCAACCCGGCATAGATCTCATGGCTGTGCCGGAACTCCTTGCCCGCCAAGGTCCAGACGCCACCCAGAAACAGGCGCAGGCTGTCATTTTTGATATCGAAACAGCTGAGGTTTTCACTCACCGCCGCCGCGGCTTCCCAATGTTTTTTCCAGAATCCGCGGACGTGCAGGAAATGTTCGAACGGATCATAGGTCGCGCGGATCCGCTCGCGAAAAACCCGCGCCAAGTCGCACGGATCAAACACCGGCGCCATGTCGAGAAACGAATTGAGCTGCTTCTCCGCCAACTCCGGCACATCATCCAACCCAAACGGCAACGGATGAAACGCAAACCCGCAGCGCTCCTGAAAAACATCCGTATGCAGCGTCTGGCGTTGCAGCTCTAACAAAAACGGGTTGCCCTCCAGCGTGTCGTCGAACAGAAACGCGATGTCCAAGTCCGAACACGGCGTGACCTCGGCGCGGCCGGTGCCGCCGATGGCAACCACTGCGAAAGGCTTGTCGTAGCCGCTGCGGCGTTGTTGTTCCTCCGCCCATTGGCCGATCAAGGCGGTGTAAATCGCGCTGCGCGCCCGCACGATCGCCCGGCCATTGTCCAATTCCGGGCTCTTGATCCACGCGTCATTCGCCTCGATCAGGTGCCGATAGGCCGCCAGCGGCCCGCGCTCACGGACCACCTCCAGCACCCGGCTCGCCTCGCCGCCATTCATAATGAAAATCCCCCAAGTAGCATCTCGCCGCTGTCATGGCAGATCCGCCCGCCACCGTCTACCGCAAAATGCATCGCAACGGCATGGGCCATCGGTGGGCCGTGGCTGGATCCATCAGGCCCTGCCCTTAATTTACACAGCCCTAAGATTATGAAGGATGCGAATATTCGAAAGTATAGGTAGTCATGCGATATGCATTTGATAGACATCCAAGCGTACAAGTGAAGCTGCGGGCTTCACCGATGCCCCAGCGCCCACGCCTCTGTCAATTCGGAGCCAACCCCATTCCTAACCAACACGCCATGCAAGCCGTAGCTCTCACATCCAAAGCCGCCACCTCACCGCGTGGCCCGTCACACGACGGCATCACTGACCTTGTGGAAGCCTGCATCAACCAAACCGCCGAAGCACTCGTCCTCATGCGCGAGGTCAGTCAACTCGAGGTTGATCATGCCATCGACGCCGTGCGCAGGGCACAGGCGCAAGGGCGGCCACTTGATCTGATGGAAGCCATCGCCCGACTCTATGGGCCACGGGACCAATCCCTCGCCACCACCATTGAAGCACTCGGCGAGCGGCTCGCCACCACCCTCAATCCATCCCCGCGGCTCATCCCCTTCGCAGGCCGGCTCTTCGTCCCTCACGCCTTTTACGCCTCCTACGAGCCTCTCCACAAACTCGCCAAAGCTTTGTTGGTTCCGGTGATCTATGCGGAAGACGCCGGATCCATCGGCGTCGGTTCAGCCAATCCCATCGCCGCCGCCCTGCTCGCCGCCAGAATTCAAGAGCGCGTCTCACGCCGTTTCGACATCCGGCCATTTCTCACCATCGCCCGCCTCGATTACAAGTCCTGGTCCCTTCTCACTCACCGACATTTCGGACTCTAAGTCCCGTTCCATGGGTGGCACCTGGATGGCCGGGGTTTGCCGGCGGCGCGATGATTGGTATGCTGAGGTTACCAAGGCCAGTTGGGGTATGGGTCAAGAAGTGTAGCCCGAAAGTCACATTGCCGTTGTTATTGACAAAAAGAGATGTGATTTTTCATGCCGGCTTTTGGCTGGCAGATAGTTGTAGTTTTGCCAACAGCGGCAGGAAATTATCACAAGCAAATTAGCCCTTGGCAAGGTCGGTCACCAAGCTAGGCTGGTGGCGTTGACATCATCCCACCCGCAATCTCCAGGCAACACCATGCGCAACCTGCACCTCATCGGCTTGACCTTCACCCTGTGGCTGAGCGGCTTCACCGCGCTTTCGGCCGAGTCCGACCCGAAACCTGCGCCGATTGTCCCGATCACCCAAGGCGAGAGTCATCGCATGCTCGTCGGTGGCACCGGCACCGCGCGCATCGCCGTGATCGATTTGCAGGGTGGCTTGGAGTGGTTGCTGCGCGTGACCGATGACTGCAACGACGCCTGCCTGACCCACGACGGCCATATCCTCTACACCTACACCCGCGGCGCAAAAATGGTGACCCGGCAAGGCGAGCCGGTCTGGCAATACCGGACATGCGACGCACCGGTCGGCGGTGAGATCCATTCGGCGCAGCCACTGCCTAACGGTAACGTCGTGGTCGCCAAAAGCGGCAGCCCGCCACGCATTCTGGAAATCGACCGCCAGGGAAATATCGTCGCCAACATCGTCGTCAACACCAAGATCACCAATCCCCACGCCACCTTCCGGCAGGTCCGCAAGACTCCCGAGGGCACCTATCTCTACGGCCTGATGGCGGAGACGGCCGATGGCGAAAACAAGAAACTTTACGAGGTCGATGCCACGGGCAAGCTGCTCCGGACTTTCCCGGTGTCGCTCCATGCGTTTGTCGGCATCAGGCTGCCCGATGGCCACACCTTGGTCTCCGGCGGCGACGGTCACGAGATCATCGAGTTCGACAAGGACGCCAAGGAGGTCTGGAAAATCACCGAAAACGAACTGCCCGAGCGGCCGTTGCGGTCGGTTGCGGGCCTTCAGCGCCTGTCTAACGGCAACACCGTGTTTGTCAACTGGCAAGCGGGCGGCCGCGGCGTGCCACGCTTGCCGCAAATCACGGAGGTCACCAAAGACAAAAAGATCGTCTGGGAATATATGAACTACGCCCAACTCAACATGCTGTCGACGGTGCAAATCATCGACGACAACGTCCTCAAGGCCGGCCCGGCCTTGCGCTGAGACGCCGGCTCCTCCTCACGCTTTTCCCCGTATGTACCCCCCAACCGATTTGAAGAAGATGATGCATTTCCAATTGACCGGCCTGCTGACATGCATGTTGTTAGCCTGCTTCGGCACGCTGCGCGCGGAACCCGCCCGCGCCGACAACGACGCGGTCACCCAACAAGACTTCGACACGCTATGGAACTTCAAGGAATTGTTCGTCTGCCCGAAGCAGGTCACTTGGGGTGAGAAAAAACCGATCACCCGCGACTTCTATCGGATGAAAGGCATTTCGTTTACCGATCCGCTGACCGCCAATCCGCTGCAGGGATACGTTCAGGACCTGTATTTCGACGGCGTGACCTACCGCGGCAAGCCGACGCGCGTCTTTGCCCGTTACGCGCGGCCGGATGGCAAAGGCCCGTTTCCGGCCATGCTCCTGATCCACGGCGGCGGCGGCACCGCCTTTGCCGATTGGGCCGAGCATTGGGCCCGGCGCGGATACGCCGCGCTGGTGTTCGACCTCAAGGGCTGCGGGCCCACTGACCAGCGGATGCCCGACGGCCTGCCCAACCTCGAGGACAACACCATCTTCGGCGCACCGGCCGATGCCACCGAGGGCACCGAGGCACAGGAGTTCGGCTTCATCTCGCTGAGCTCCCTGCGGCCGGGGGCCGCGGCCGCCACCTCGCCCGACGCCAAGCGCCAACGCGACCCGCGCGACATCTGGGCCTATCAGGCGATCGCGGCCATCGTGCGCGGGCACGCGCTGCTTGAATCCTTCCCGGAAATCGACAAGGAGCGGATCGGCGCCACGGGCATCAGTTGGGGCGGCTACCTGAGCTGCATCATCGCCGGGTTCGACCCGAGACTCAAAGTCGTTGTCCCGGTCTTTGGCTGCGGATTCTATCAGGAACATGGCGCGTGGGAGGGACTCTTGAATCAGAAGATGTCCAAGCAAAACATGCAGAAATGGGTCGCCCTGTATGATCCGTCCAGCCACATGAAACATGCGCGGTGCGCCATGATGTTTGCCAATGGGACCAACGATTCCCACTTCCCGATGAACACCTTGAAAAAAACCGCGCTGCAGAGCCAAGGCCCGGTGGCCATGTGCCTGATCCTCCACATCGTGCACCAACACCGCTGGGACATTCGTGAGGTGGAACCCTATGTCGATAGCATCATCGATTACGGCACCCCGTTCTTGAAAGTCAGTCGCCTCAAACGTGAAAACCTAACCGTCAGCGCAACCTACACCGGCCCGGTCGAGGCCCGCCGCGCGGCACTGGTCTACACCTGCGACAACGGCCCCTGGCGGCCGCGCGTGTGGGACACGTTGCCCGCCGCGCTCGACACCACCACCCACACAATCACCGCGAACCTGCCACAGGACAAGCCAGTCACCGCCTACTTCCTGTCGCTGACCGACGAACGCAATTTCACCGTCAGCACGCTGCACGAGGAGAACACCCCATAGCGCCGCCATGCGGCCTGCCAATCTTTCCAACCAAACCCGTTAGGCTCAGGCCACGAATGGATCGTGACAACGCGTAAACTCGACACTTTGCAGGCGCTGGAACTCGCGGAAGGGGTGGAAATCCGCTTGCGGGTGGCCGGACCGATGCTGCGCGCGGGGGCCTATGCGCTGGATTTCGGCATCCGCCTGGTGGTGATGATCGCGGCTTCGCTGGTACTGGCCTTGTCCGGGATCGCCTTGGGCGACCGGGTCGCGCGCGGGATGTTGTTGCTGGCGGTTTTTTTGCTGGAGTGGTTTTATCCCATGCTGTTTGAGGCGGGCAAACGCGGGGCCACCCCCGGCAAGCGCGCCTTCGGGCTGCGCGTGGTGCAGGTAACCGGCTCACCGCTGACCTTCGGCCAGGCGTTTGTTAGGAACCTCATGCGGTGGGTGGACGGGATGCCATGGTTCACCTATGGCTTCGGCTTGGCGAGTTGTCTGGCGACGCGGCGGTTCCAGCGTTTGGGCGATCTGGCTGCGGGCACGGTGGTGATTTATGATCGGCCGCCGGTGATGCCGCTGCCCGCCACGCCGCCGCCGATTGCGCCGGTCCCCTTGCCGGTGGGGCTTACGGCGGATGAGACGCGGGCTCTGGTGTTGTTTCGCGAACGGGCAGGCCTGTGGTCGGCACCACGGCGCGAGGAAATCGCCGATCAGGCGAGCGCCTTGAGCGGGGCCAGCGGCGCCACGGGGGCCAGCCGGCTGATGGCCATGGCCCATTGGGTGCAGGTGCGAAAACAGGCGGCGGCCATCCCCAACCGCAATCACGCGCGGTCTAACAATAAATAGCGAGCCCATGACGGTAGGAGATTTCGAACACAAGAACCAACCGCGCTGGTCGGAGTATGAGCGCCTGGTGGAGGGCATGGAGAAAGGCAAGCCCGGGGCGGAGGCGGGCCAGTTGCCGCGGCGGTTTCGCGAGTTATGTGTGGATTTGTCGTTGGCGGAATACCGGATGTATGGGGAGCGTCTGACGGAACAACTCAACGCGCAGGTGATCCGGGGGTATGAAATGCTCTATCGGAACCGGCGGGGCGGGTGGCTGATGGCCGCCGAGTTTGTGCTGGCGGGCTTTCCGCAGGCGGTGCGGCGGGAATGGCGCTTGTTTGGGTTGTGCAACGCGGTGTTCTGGTTGCCGTTTTTCGCGGTGATGCTTTCCGCCACTTACGATATCCAATGGGTGCAGGCGATTCTGGGGGCGGACGGGATGGCGGCGATGGACCAGATGTATGGCGGCAAGGAGGATCAGATCGCCCATCTGCGGTCCGAGTATGGCTCGAATTTCATGATGTTCTGCCACTACATCCGCAACAATGTGGGCATTGATTTCAGAACCTTTGCCGGTGGCATGGCCGCCGGCCTCGGCAGTTTGTTTTTCCTGTTTTTCAACGGCCTCTTCATGGGCGCGGCGGCCGGCTACGTCAACCACGCCTGCAATCCCGAATCGTTCTGGACGTTTGTGAGCGGGCATTCCTCGCTTGAGTTGTTAGGCATGGCGGTGGCCGGCATGGCGGGGATGCGACTCGGGCTGGCGTTGTTGAGTCCCGGACGCTTGCCGCGGGTGCGGGCGCTGGCGGAGGCGGCCCGGCTGGCCCTGCCATTGATTCTGGGTGCGGCGCTCATGACCACGCTGGCGGCGGTGGTGGAAGGATTCTGGTCGGCACAGTTGCTGCCCTCGGCCTTGAAATATGGGGTTGGGCTGGGTGGCTGGATATGCCATATCGCCTATTTCACGCTGGCGGGAAGGAGGGTGACGTATGCGCCTTGAGCTGGTGACCGCGGAAATCCGGCCCCGCAGCGATTGGGAGTCGGTGGATCTTGGCCTGGCTTTGGTGAGGCGGGATTTCTGGCGCTGTCTGACGTTGTGGTGGCTGGCCATGGGCGTGCCGGTGCTGGTGGCAGGATGGGCCTTGTGGGACAAGCCGCTGGTATTTTTGATGGTGTTTTGGTGGTGCCGGCCGGCCGGCTCGCGGATGGTGTTGCTGCAATTGAGTCGGCGCCTGTTTGGCGAGCAGCCCCCATGGGCGGCGATCCTGCGGGAACTGCCGCAGGTGTGGCGGCGGCGGTTTTTCTATCGCTTTGTGTGGGCGCGCTTTTCGCCGTGGCTGCCGGTAACATTGCCAGTGGAGGAGCTCGAGGGGTTGCGGGGCAAAGCCTATCAACTGCGGGTCGGGCAGATGGTACGGCGCGGCAATGGTGCGGTCATTTGGACGTATTTCATCGCGGATGTTGCCGCGGCGTGGTTCGGCCTGGCGATCTTCGCCCTGGTGGCGATGCTCGTTCCGGAAGGGCAGGATGCCCCGTGGGCGCGGGCCCTCGAAGAGTGGGATGCGGACTCCCCCTTTGACATTCCGCTGTTGCTGCTGCGCACGATCGCCGTCTGCGTGATGGTGGCGATGTCCCTGGCCGACATTTTTCTAACCGGTGCCGGGTTCGGCCTGTATGTGAACACCCGGACCTGGATCGAGGGCTGGGATGTGGAACTGGCATTCAGGCGCCTGGGCCAGCGCTTGGGCAAGGTGGCGGGTGTGCTGATGCTGATGATTTGTTGCGGCCTGCCTCAGGTGATGGGCGCGGAGCTTGCAGCGGAGGCCGGGCGCCCCCCGCACGCGGTCATTGAGCAGGTGAAGTCACAGAAGGAATTTGTGGTTCACAAGGTGAAGCGGCGGGTGGACAAGAACACCCGGTATTCCACAGGTTGGCAGCTCGGAGGTTTGTTAGTATGGCTGTTTGGCATCACCGCGGTGCTGCTGGCACTCGGCTTCATCGGCTGGCTGCTGTGGAAGTCACGGCGCGGCTGGTTGCGGTTGCCCGGCGCGGGCGAAAGACCGGCGCGGGCCGCGTCCGCGCGGGTGGTGCTGGGCATGGAGGTGACGCCGGAATCGTTGCCGCAGGATATTCCCGGGGTGGCGTGGAGGCTTTGGCAACAAGGGCGGCAGCACGAGGCGTTAGGCTTGCTGTACCGCGGCACCATCTCCCGGGTCATCGAGTTCGGGCGGGTGGAGATTCATGAAGCGGACACCGAAGGGGATTGCCTGCGGCGCGTGGTGTGCGCCGGCACCGCGGCCCATCCGGATTATTTCCGCACCCTGACCGGGTCGTGGATTGCCCTGGCCTACGCCGGGCGCCCGCCTGCGGATGCGGCGGTGGAGGGTTTGTGCCGGGACTGGCCATTTGTGGAAAGGAGTCCGGCATGAGCTTGCTGCAGCGCATGCTGTTAGGCGGCTTGCTGGTGAGCCTGTGCGCCTGTGAGTCCGAGTACGTGGAGCGCGAGATCGGCTATAAGGGCCGGGCACGGGTCAATCCGTGGCTGGCGGCGGAGACGTTTGCGCGCAATTACGACTTTACCGTGGAGTCGCTGGCGACATGGCGGGCACCCGAGCCGGGGGACGCGGTGTGGTTGGTTCCGGCATCGATCCTGAACAACGAGAGTTTCGTTAGACGCGTGGAGGCATGGGTGGATGGCGGCGGGCATCTGGTGTTGTTGGTGGAACACGCCGCGGCGGAGACCAACGATTGGCGGAACTTCGAGCCAGAGTTGTCACTCGCGAAGCCATTGTTAGATATGTTGCGCCGGGTGGGCCTGGAGTTGGACGAAAACACCTCCGCCCACGGCACCACAACGAGTGCCGGGGAAATCCGTCTGGAGGAGGATGAGTTCAAGGTGCAGGCCAAGTCGCGGGCGACGGTGGCGCTGAAGGGAGCCGCGCCGGGCGTGTTTGCGAGCACGCGGGTGAGATCCGGGCGGGTTTCGGTGTTGACGGATGCACGCCCCCTGCGCAACCGCTGGATCGCCGACAACCAACACGCGGATTTTTTGTTAGCCCTGCTCGAAACCACGGCGACGCAAGGGGATGTCGTGTTTATCAGGGGCACCGGGCTTTCGTTCTGGGGCATGGTGGGCCGGCATTTGTGGCCGGTCTTGTGCGGCTTGGCGGTCTTGCTCGGCTTGTGGCTGTGGAAAAACCTCAGCCGCTTCGGACCGGTCGAGGCGGAGGCCATGCCGGCATCGGGTCGCGGCTACGACCACCATCTGGAGGCCCTTGGCAATTTCCACTGGCGGCTCGACCGCGCGGCGGCGCTGATCTCGCCGCTGCGGGATCAACTGCTGGAACGGGGGCAACGGATTTGTCCGCGCTCCGCACGCATGGATGAGGAATTCCTGATGCTGCTTGCGGCCCGCTCCGGCTTGTCCAAGGAACAGGTGTACCGGGCCTTGGCGGCCCCGATCCCCGCTGATACTCTCAGCGCCACCCGCACCGTCGCCGACATTCAAGTCCTGCTCAGAGTCCTAACCTAACACAATCACCCCATGACCTCAGACCCCCACGCCCCACTCGAACCGGACATGCCGGAAATGCCGGACGTCAGCAACCCCGCCGCGCAAGCTTGCGACGAAGCCCCCGTGCCCGCAGACACCGACTCCTTGCTCCTGGGCGACCTCATCGCACAAATGCGCCACGAGATCAGCCGGGTGATCCTCGGCCAGGAAGCCGTGATTGATCAGGTCATCGCCGCCTTCCTGGCAGGCGGGCATGTCTTGTTGGAAGGCAAGCCGGGCCTGGGCAAAACCTATCTGGTGACGACCCTGGCGCAAACCTTCGGCGGCACGGCCGCGCGCATCCAGTTCACGCCGGATTTGATGCCGTCCGATGTGACGGGCTTCCGGATGTTCGACATGAAGAGCCAGACGTTCCAGTTGCGCCGCGGGCCGGTGTTCACCAATCTTTTGTTAGCCGATGAAATCAACCGCGCTCCCGCGAAAACCCAGTCGGCATTGTTAGAAGTGATGCAGGAGCGGCAGGTGACCATTGATGGCGAGACCCTGAAGCTCGACCCGCCGTTCATGACTTTGGCGACGCAAAATCCGGTGGAACATGAGGGCACCTATCCGCTGCCGGAGGCGCAACTCGACCGCTTCATCATGAAGGTGCTCATTGATTATCCGGAGCGCGAGGCGGAGTGCGAGATTGTGACACGGGCGGCGGCGGAGATTCCGGGGGGGGCGGCTTCCACGGTGAGCATGGTTTGCCTGCCCGGTGAAATCATCGCCGCCCAGCAGGCCACCGCAGCCGTGCAGGTGGTGCCCGAAGTGGTCGCCTATGCGGTGGCCATGGCACAGGCGACGCGTGAGGCAAGAGCGATCGCACTGGGTGCCGGTACCCGCGCGGCCATCAGCCTGGTGCGCATCGGCAAGGCGTTTGCCGCCATGGAGGGACGGGACTTTGTGATTCCCGATGACATCAAGCGCGCCGCCTTGCCGGTGCTGCGCCACCGCGTGCAACTCACGCCCGAAGTGGCCATCAGCGGCCAGGATGTGGATGAGGTGTTGCGCTCCATCGTGGAGACCGTCGCCGCGCCGAGGCAGTAGAAGATAGACGATAGAAGATCATAGATAGAAGATGAAAGAGATAACCCGATATTTCCAACACTAACGCATGACTCCAACCAACCGACTGCTGGCATTGACATTGGGGTGGACGCTCGCCGGAATTCTGGCGGCGGCTTTCCCGGCGTGCGTCATGCCATGGCTGGTGTTGGGCGGCTTGGCCGGTATGGGGGTGGCGGTCGATGGCGTGCTGGTCTGCTGCTACCGGCGCCTGGAAATCGAGCGGCGTTTGCCGGGACGCTTTGCGCAGGGTGAGCCCGGTGAGGTGCGCCTGATTTTGAAAAACACCGGACCGCAACCGGCGATGGTGGAGGTGTTTGATGGAATCCCGCAAGGTGCGGAGGCCCCGACCCTGCCATGGTGCGGCGTGGTGCCGCCACAACGCGAGTTGCGGGTGTTTCATCCGGTGCGCTTGTTGCAACGCGGGGAACTCGTCTTCGGCCCGCTGCATGTGCGCAGGCTTTCGCCCTGCGGGTTGTGGCAGCGCAGGTCCCGCCATCTCGGCGAGGAAACCGTCCGCGTCTATCCCAACTATGAACCGGTGGTGCGCTTTGCCTTGCTGGCGATGCAACATCGCGACAGTCCGCTGGGCATTGTGCGGCGGTCGCGCGCGGGCACCAGCCGGGATTTCCATCAACTCCGCGAGTACCGCGATGGCGATCCGTTGGCCCAGATCGATTGGAAGGCCACCTCGCGGCGGCAACTCCTGATCAGCCGGGATTTCCAGGAACAGCGCAACCAGTCGCTGGTTTTTTTGTTAGACACGGGCCGCCGCATGCGCGCGATGGACGGGGATTTGCCGCAGTTTGATCATGCGTTGAACGCGATCCTGCTGGTGGCGCATGTGGCCCTCAAGCAAGGTGATCAGGTTTCGGTCAAGTCGTTCGGCGGGACCGATCGCTGGCTGCCGCCGGTGAAGGGCGCACATGCGATGCCGGTGTTGCTGAATCATCTCTACGACTACCAAACGACGGCGGCCCCCAGCGATTTCGCCGGGGCGGTGGAGCAATTGATGGCCCGCCAGCGCAGGCGCTCGCTGGTGATCGTCATGACCAATCTGCGGGGTGAGGATGGCAAGGAACTGGTGCCAGCCCTGCAAGTGTTGCAATCCAAGCATCTGGTCATGCTGGCCAGCTTGCGCGAGCGCACGGTCGAGGCGGCATTCACGCGACCGGTTGATTCGTTCTGCGGGGCTCTGAAGTTTCTGGCGGCGGACCGCTATGTCAGCGAGCGCCGGGAGATTCTTGCCGGCCTCGGAGCCCGCGGCATTCTAACACTCGACACCACGTCCGACAACCTGGCCGTCGCCCTCGCCAACCGCTACCTCGACATCAAGGCCGCAGGCCGGCTCTGAGCGGCGTGATGGAGCGCGTCCTTGTAGCGGCGGCCAGCGCATTCGCACGCGGGCGGGTTTACGGCTGCGGGTTCCTGCGTTTGGCTTGGCCCGGACGTTTGCCGCCGCCGGGATCGGTCTTGCCGGCTCCCGGGTTGAGTTCGGCGAGCACGGCGGCGAGACGTTGGCGGGCGGCCTTGCTGGCCTCGGTATCCGACTCGGGCGCCACCGGTTTTTCGACAAACGGCGCGTCGCCCATGTCAAACAACTCAGCCCGTTCGTTCATCTTGAAGCCGGCATTGCGGACAAACCATTGGCTGCCGAGTTGCACGTAGGCCCACTCGCGCGGATGACCCGCCTCGCCGCGCAACTGCGACGCAAAGCTCCGCCCATCGAATTTCATCCCCTCCGGCAGCTTGGCTCCGGCGAGTTCGACCAGGGTGGCGTGCGGGTCGGCAAAGCTCACCATATCCTTGCAGACCTTGCCGGCAGGCGTGGTGCCGGGCCAACTGGCAATGAACGGCACGCGCGATCCTCCCTCAAGCATCGAGGCCTTTTTGCCGTTGATCAGGCGCCCGCCGATGGTCGAGGGAAAGTTCAGGGCGGTACCGTTGTCGCCGGCGAAGATGACGAGGGTCTTTTCGCGCAGACCAAGTTTTTCGAGTTCGGCGACGACCGCGCCAACCTGTTTGTCCATGTAGCGGATGTTGTCCTCGTAGAGCTCGGGGGTGAGGGAATTGTTAGCCGCGGTGTCCGGCGTGCGCAATATCGGCGCGTGCACGTGGTGCATCGAATAGTAGAAAAAGAACGGCTTGTCCTTGTGGCGGCGCATGAAGTTGAGCGCAAACTGGTGGACCCGGTCCGGGGCATAGGCGCCCGGCGGAAGGGTGATCTCCTCGCCGTTTTTCAACACCTTGTTTTGCCAGTACCAACCGCCCGCGGTGGGATCGGTTAGATACTCGTCGAACCCCCATGCTTGCGGGGTCTCGCCGACCTGACGCCATTTGCCGGCCATGCCGGTGGCGTAGCCGGCTTGCTTGAGCAATTTGGCAACCGGGTTCTCGTCCGGGGATTTGGCGCCAGGTCCGTTAGGGCGCCACGATTGGTTGGTGATGCCACCGGTGCGGAAGGCGTAGCGCCCGCTCATCAACAGGCAACGCGACGGGCCGCACAAGGGCGCCGCATAGCATGTCTCGAAGCGCAGACCGGCGGCGGCCAGCTTGTCGATGGCAGGCGTCTTGTGCTTGTCCGAGCCATAGCAGCCAATGTTGTCGAGGCCGACGTCGTCGGACAAGATGAAGACAATGTTGGGCTGGGTGGCGGCGGCCAGCGGGCCGGCAACCCACATGGCGAGGCAGAGCGAGCGAAGCAGGGTACGCATGACGGAGGCGGAGTGGGAACGGCGGCGGTGGAACGAAACGTAACGCGAGAGTGATAAGGAGCCACCACCTAAGGAGCCACCACATTCCTGTGGTGGTTGTGGAAGGGTGGTCCATGATTGCGTGACCAAGGCACTGTGCATGGGTATTCCTTCCGCATGATGACAAAAATGTCGTCTCTCATTAAGTGTGGCGGCAGCGGAGCCAAGCGGGGGCGGTCGGGTACTGCGCAGCGATGTCAGGCGTTCTGCGAGGGGGTGTTGGAGTTCTTGTTTTTGCCTTTTTTACCCTTTTTTCCGGCCTTGCCATTTTTGCCTTTTTTACCCTTGCCGGCTTTGTTGGTGAACTCGGCGAGCGAAAGTTTGCCATCGCTGTTGGTGTCAAGCTTGAGGAAACGGTTGCCGGCCTTGGCAGCATCCTTGGCCTTGGCCAGGAATTCCTCCTTTGAGAGGAAGCCGTCGTTGTCCTTGTCCTTCTTCTTGAAGACCTTTTGCGGGTTGGGCTTGCCCTGGCCGTTGGCTTTCTTGTTGCCGCCGTTTTTGTTACCGGCATGGAGCGGCAAGGCGAGGGCGAGACTGAGGGCGAGCAGGAGGCTGTATTTCATGGGCGGGGTCTGAGGGGTGGGGGTGGGATGATGTTGGAGGTCCCGTGGCGGGATCGGGCACATATAGCGCGGGACGGGCGCATGGTGAGGGGGAAAATCGCGCGATTGCAGATAGAACGACCCTAATGCCCCTGCTCGGCGCTGCTGCTTCTCGTGACGGGTTCAGAAACTCAACAACAGTTGCCAGATATAGGTGTTGGCCAGACCTTCAAGATCGTTCCACACTTGCCGCACCATGTCCTTGTCGCCGGTGACTTCCGGGTATTCCTTGACCTTGTCCTCCCACGACCGGCACAGACCGGGGGCGACCCCGGTGGCGGCGCGACCCGCCATGCCGGTGAGGCCGGCACGGGCGGCTTGCGAGGCCGCCACATCGCACGGCGGCAACGGCGTTGGCTCTTGATAGGTGCCGGCGGAATAGCCGCCCAGCTCGCGGGTGACGTCGGTGAGCACCCGCAGGTTTTCGATGCTCGTGTCGTCCTGCATGATCGCCCCGGCGTCCATGATGTATCCGCCGTCGGCCGCCACTTCACGGATCACGCGTTCGCAGAACTCGCGCACCTTGGCCGGCTTGCCGAAACTCAACAGGCTATTAGGCACGCCGCCGCTCAGGGCAAACTTGTCGTGCAAGCGCCGGTGCACCTCGAAGATGTCGTCCTGGTCGCAGTGGAACACGATGCTGCGATCCGGCAACTCGCGGAAGCTGTCAAAGTGGTGTTTCCATTTGCCCTCGCCATAAAACAACGTCTGATGGCCGTGTTTCCAAAATTCCTCGATGATGGGTTTGAGTGTCGACCAATAATGTGTGTCAAAAGTCTTTGGCGAGATCAACGGCACACACCCCCGGTGCATCCAGAATCCGATGGGCACCTGCTTCGCCGCATCCGCCGTGGTTAGCCCGACGTGACACAGATGCGGCATGAGCGCCTCACAAGCGGCCATGACCTTGTGCGGTTGGGTCACCATGTCCATGGTCAGGCCGATGTAGCCGCGCAATTTGTCGGCTAGAATGTCAAACGGCGCCTTGAAGATGCCGGCTATGGCCGACACGGTGCCCGACTCATTGCGCAACCTGGCGGCTTGCGGGCCAAAGGCGTAAAAGTATTGCAGCATGGCCATGCCGCCTTTCACAAACGACAGGTTGTTGCGATAGGTGGCCGGCTCTCCCAGCTTGCTCACCTCGGTGGAAACCCGCGGCAGCCACACGTTGTAGAGAAATTCCGTGGGGTCGGCGATCAGCGCGTCGTATTCATCCTCGCGCATCCACGATTGGTCCTCCTCAGGCTCGATGTAGTTGAAGCCGGTGGTGGCCGGAATATGAATCCCGGGAATGCCGTAGTAACGCAGCCCGACCGCCTGGGCCAGCCCGGTCCACACATAAACCATGTTAGGAACCACCGCGTCCCAATCGAAATCCTTGGCGCACTTGGCCGCCGCATCAAATGCCCGGTTGTAATCGTGCGCCACATCCTGACAGGTGTAACCCGCATAGCGGGCGGTGAATTCCGCAACAAACGGCCGGATCGGGATGCGGTCCGGCTTCTCGTTGCGCATGGCGGTGACGTAGCGCGCCAGGCGCTGCTGATAGAGGGCTTCGTTATTCACGTCCTGAGGGTGGCGTCTTGCGGCACCGGGTTCAAGCCCGATTTTCGGGCGGCATTCGCCTCCACAGGCAACCGGCTGCCAATGCGGACGATACTTGGCAAGTGTCGTTCCCTGCCTGGCGCGAGAAAGCACCCAGGGAGCGGGACTTGCCCATGTCCGGCCCGGGTCCGTGCACCAGCGCCGCCCGCGCGGGCGGACCAGTCGGCGGACCGAACCGGCCCGCCCTACCTTTGGGACTGGCCCGTGTCCCGTCTTTTCTAACGCGACAATCGGTTGGGCCGATCGGACCATCCGATTGTCGCGTCGGGTTGTTAGCGCGGCGGCGGGGGGGGGGCGGTGCTGGCTAGGCGCCAGAACTCGAGGCGTTCCTTGATGCGCTTTTCCAGGCCCTGCTCGCCGGGATGATAGTAGATGCGGCCTTCGGGCAGATAGGCCTGGGGGATGTGAGCACCGTCGTAGTCATGCGGATAGAGGTAGTCCATGGCGGCGGGGTCTGCGCCGGAGGCGGCGGCGAGTTTTTTGCGGGTTTTGGTCCGCAAATGGATGGGCACGGCGAGGGTTCTGCCGGTTTCGACATCGGTCATGGCCAGGCCGAGCGCCGTGTAGGCGGTGTTGGATTTGGGCGCGGTTGCCAGATAGACTGTGGCATGGGCCAGCGGGATGCGGCCCTCCGGCATGCCGACGAATTCCACCGCGTGATGGGCGTCGAGAGCAACGCGCAGGGCGTTGGAATCCGCGAGGCCGATGTCCTCGGAGGCGGCAATGACCAGGCGCCGCGAGATGAAGCGCGGGTCCTCGCCGGCATGCAGCATTTTGGCCAGCCAGTAGAGGGCGGCATCGGGGTCGGAGCCACGGATGGATTTGATAAAAGCGGAAATGGTGTCGTAATGGGCATCGCCATCCGCATCGTACACCACCGCCTTGCGCTGGATCGATTCCTCGGCGACAGCCAGTGTCAGGTGGATGAGGCCATCGGCGGCGGCCGGAGTGGTTAGGACGGCGAGTTCCAAGGCGGTGAGAGCCTTGCGCACATCGCCGTCGGACTTTTCCGCAAGATGCGTGAGGGCGGCGGGCTCGGCGGCAACCGGCATGCCGCCGAGGCCACGTTCGGCATCGGCCAGCGCCCGCTGCAAGACCGTGACCACATCGGCCACCGGCACCGGTTCGAGTTGGAAAATCTGGGCGCGCGAGACCAGCGGCGAATTGACGTAGAAATACGGGTTCTGGGTGGTGGCGCCGATGAATCTAACAACACCGCGCTCGATGTGCGGCAGCAGCACGTCTTGTTGGGCCTTGTTGAAGCGGTGGATCTCGTCGATGAAGAGGATGGTCGTCTCGCCGCGCAGTTCGCGCCAGGTGCGGGCTTGATCGATTTTGGCGCGGATTTCCGCCACATTGGACTCCACACCATTGAGCGCCTCGAAGCGCGAGCCGGAGGTGCGCGCGATCACACTGGCGAGGGTGGTTTTGCCGGTGCCCGGCGGGCCGTGAAAAATCAGGGCGGTAAAGCGGTCGGATTCAATCGCGCGGCGCAGCAACTTGCCGGATGCCAGCAGATGCGCCTGGCCGGCCACCTCGTCAAGCGAGCGCGGGCGCATGCGGGCGGCCAAGGGTTCGCAAGGCAGCGGCTTGTCCGCCAAGGCGGGAGGGTTGGTGAACAAATCAGACACGAGGCGGGAGGAGAAGTTATCTAGCAAGCATGGAGGAATGCGGACGGCGTCACTTTGGCAACCCCTTGGCGAGGTCCTGCCAATGGCCGTTGTAGAACGTGTGGTTGGGTGCGAGTTGTTCGGCCGCGTTGAGGGCGCGGGCCCGATCGCCGGCCAGCCACTCAAAGGCGATGGCGCACTCATGGCCGCGCAGTCGGGTCTTTTCATTGGTCTCCTTCTTGATCAACAAGCGATAGATCTCAATCACGGTGGCCGGTGCGACATCCCCCCACTCACACTCACGCGAGCGCCCGGAAACAAGGGTGACTGACATCTGACCGGCGGCGGTGGCTGCGATTTTGGTGAAGGCTTCACCGGATTTGAGACGCCCTTCGATATTGACCTCGGTACCCTTGAGTTCGGTTGACAGATCCCGGATGAAACACACGGCGGAAGTGGTGAGTTCCAGCAGCGATTTGCGGGAGGCGCCCGCGGGGTCCGCGGGCAGCGCTTGCAAGAATGTGGTGGCGTCCGCAAAATTGCAGACGTTGGCAAACTTGGCCAGCGTCTCCAGCACATTGGCCAATGAGAGCGCCCCGGCGGGAGTCGCGCCGGCGGTGGGTGGCTCTGGCGGCGGCGGTGGCTCGGGTTGGCGAGCCAAGCGCTGCACATCGCGTTGCCACGCGGCCACATTGAAAGGCGCCCGCCCGCGGGTTTTCAATTGAGGTTGCATCGCTGTGAGCACTTGGAGTGCCTGCTCACAGGCTTTTTTGTCCGCAGGTGCCTTGTCGAACACGGTATCAGACAGCAGCTTGAAGTCCGCCACGTAGTCGCCCGCAATTTTTTGATAGACCGCCCACAAATCCTGGGGTTCCAATTTGGTGCGGCTCACGGCGGTAAAAAAAACCACCGCCTCTGACAAGTGACCCTGGTCCCAATTTTTCAGGCCGGCCAGCAGCCAGGCCATCGCCTGCGGGGTGTCGCCGCCGGCCAATCCGTTGGCATCGGGTGCGATGGGTTGCAACGTGCCGAGGGCTTGCAGCACCGGCAGGAGCCGCGTTTTGATCGAAGGATCTTCGAGTTGGGCGCCGGCGAGGTGGGCCGCGGTGATGATTGCCTCCTTGCGGGCGGTGGCGGATTTTCCGTCGAGATAGGGCATGAGCACCGCCTCCACCCCGGCCCAGGTGCGGGTCGGCTCCTGCCCCGCGGTATCATCGCGCAAGGTACCAAAGATTCCCCGCGCCTTGGCATAATCCCCGAACTCCAGCGCGCCGCGCCCCTCCCGATAGAGTTGCACAATCCGGGTCGCGTCCGCGGGATTGGTCAACGGGCCCGGATCGGTGGGAGGGCGGGAATTGTCAACTTGCGGTGGCAGTGGTTTGGGTACCGCTTTGAATGGCTCGCGGACGATCCACCAGAGGCCGCCCGCCAACGCCACGAGGCTCGCCGCGCCAACTGCCATCATGCGTTGGGTGCGGCGTTTGCCGGATTGGCGGCGCGAGGCCCCGACCGGCTCGATGCGTTGCGAAGTGGAGCCCGCCAGCACCTGTTTGAGAGCGTCGTTCAAGCGCCCTATCATCTCGTCGTAAGAGCCGAAACGCTTGTCGGGTTCATAGGCCATCGCCCGCTCCACGACGGCACACGTTGGCGGCGAGACCCACGGCGCCACCTTGTGCAACGGCACCACCTTGCGTTTCGCCTCACGCAGGACAGGGGTGGCCATGGACTCCTCATCGCACGACGGCTTGCCGGCCAGCGCATGATAGAGTGTGGCACCGAAGGCATACATGTCCGAACGAAAATCCTCGGCGTAGCCTTCGATGGTTTCCGGTGGCACGTAATAGGGGGTTGCCCAAATTTCCTGGGCTTGCACGGTCCCGCCCTTGCCCACCAACAAGGCCAGACCGAAATCCACGATCTTGGCATTGCCCTCGCCATCTAACAATATATTCCCGGGCTTGATGTCGCGGTGGATCAAGCCGGCGACCAGCGCCGCCTTGAGCCCCTCGGCCACCTGGATGGCCAGCGGCAGCATTTCCTGTTCGGGGATGGTGCCGCGCTCGTTGATCTGATGTTCGAAATGCCCGCCCACCACCAATTCCATGGCGATGAAGAAGCGGTCGAAGGCGCGGCCGGTGGTGAACACGCGCACCACATGAGGATGGCTGAAGGAGGCGGTGATGCGGGCCTCTTCCTCAAAGGCCGCGATGCGGCGGGCGTCCGCGGAATAACTCTCGTTGAGGATTTTGACCGCCACCTCGCGGTTCAAAGTCGTGTCGGAGGCGACAAACACCACGCTCATGCCGCCAATGGCATGGCGGCGCAGCAAGCGGTACGGGCCGAACTTGCTCTTCACCCGGGTGTGCTCGCCACAGCGCGGGCACTCAACCTTGGAAAACGGCGCTACTGCTGTGACATCCATCGGACTCCCGCATGCATGGCAGTTGGCAATTTCTTCCGCGCTCTCCGGCATGCCCTGATGCTTATCGAGCCGGGCGCCGACTGCAATCTCGAAACGCGCCAATTCCCGGTTGCCGTGGCAGCGATGGATGGACTTCACCGGGATCGACCGCGAGGGCCGCAATCTGTTAGTTGAGATCGGCGTGTTGGATTCAACAAATTTCCGTGCTGGCAGAACGCCATGCTGGGTGTATAATCCCGCCATGAAGTTCATCATCACCTTGGACCGCGACGAGGATGGCGTCTGGATCGCCGAATGCCCCTCCATTCCCGGCTGCATCAGTCAAGGAGCAAACCGCGATGAAGCGGAGACGAATATCCGCGAGGCCATCGTTGCTTGCTTGGAAGTGCGCGCCGAGCAAGGCATGCCGCTATCCGTGGAAACCCGCACACTGGAGGTCGCATTCGCCTGAGCCCGTGGCCAAGCTTCCCACCCTCACCGGCAAGCAGGCTGTCGCCGCCTTCGTTATGGCCGGTTGGACGCTTGCCCGCCAGCGTGGCAGCCACATAATTCTCATCAAGCCGGGGCACATCGCGAGTTTGTCGGTTCCCGACCACAAGGAACTGGCCAAGGGCACATTACGCGGACTGCTCCGGGCCGCCGGACTGACCGTTGAGGAGTTCGTCGAGTTACTCGACTGATTCCTCCATTGCTGACACTTTCGCGACCCCTGCCCGCTGGCCGCCTCAGCGCTGCGCCTTGAAGTACTTGACGATGGCGGCGACCAAGCCGGGGATGTCATGCTTGGCGGCTTGAAAGGCGGGCGGCATGCCATGTTTGGCAAGAGCTTCGCTGGTGACCGGGCCGATGCTGCCGGCGACACAGCCCTGCGGCCATGTTAGGCCGAGGTCGAAGAAATGATCCACCGTGGAACCGGAGGTGAAGGTGATGAGATCCGCGCCATTTTCCGTTAGGCTGGCGCGGGCGCCGGTGATGTCCTCGGTTTCCGGCACGGTGCGATAGGCGATGCACTCGTCGACGATGGCGCCCAGCGCGGCGAGGCCGTCACCGATGATGTCGCGGGTTTCTGCGGCCTTGACCCACATCATGGTTAGATTCTCGACGCTGAGTTTTTTGAACGCGTCTATCAAGCCTTCGGCGACGAAGCGTTCGGGGATGAGATCGACGGCGAAGCGGTACTCGCGGATTTTTTTGGCGGTGCCATTGCCGATGGCGGCGATGCGCGGGTTGCCGAGGCTGCGGGCGTCGTCGTAGGCCTTGAAAAAGGCATCGAAGAAATGTTCGACGCCATTGGGGCTGCTGAAGACGAGCCAATCGTATTCGTGGGCGGAGGTGACCATTTCGGCGAAGCCGAGGTGGTCGTCCGGCAGTTCGATGCGGATGGTGGGCAGTTCAATGACATCGGCGCCGAGGTCGCGCAGCGCCTTGCTCAGTTCGCCGGCTTGTTCACGGGTGCGGGTGACCACAATGCGCTTGCCGAACAACGGCCGCTTTTCAAACCAATTGATTTTCTTGCGTTCGGTGACCACGCCGCCGATCACGGCCACGGCGGGCGATGAGAAGTTCGCCTTGTCGGCGATATCGGCGATGGTGGCGAGGGTGCCTTCGATGGTGGATTGTCTGGCGGTGGTGGCCCAGCGGGTGAGGGCGATGGGGGTGTTAGGGTCGGCGCCGTTGTCGATGAAGGCGGTGGTGATTTCGCGCAGGCGTGCCACGCCCATGAGAAACACCTTGGTGCCGGGGGCTTTGGCGAGTTGTGCGAAATCGATGGAGCTGAAGCCTTTGGTGGGGTCCTCGTGGCCGGTGAAAATCGTCAACTGGGTGCAGTGGTCGCGGTGGGTCACGGGAATGCCCGCGTAGGCCGGCCCGCCGATGGACGAGCTGATGCCCGGGACGATCTCGAAGGCCACGCCAGCCGCCGCCAATTCCGCGGCTTCCTCGCCGCCGCGCCCGAAGATCATCGGGTCGCCCCCTTTGAGGCGCACGACATTTTTGCCGGCCTTGGTTTTTTCCACGATGAGGGCGTTGATCTGGTCCTGCGGCAGGGCATGGTCCTTGGCGCGCTTGCCGACGTGGATTTTCTCACATCCCGGTTTGGTCCAGCGCAGCAACTCGGGGCTGCTCAACGCATCGTAGACCAACACGTCGGCCAGCTCGATGCATTCCTTGGCGCGGAGCGTGACCAGACCGAGATCGCCGGGACCGGCGCCAACGAGATAACAAGTGCCTGAATGACTCATGAGAGGGATTGGAAAAGTTGTTGGGCGAGGGCGAGCGGGTCGTGGGACGGGCCGCTTGCCGCGCCGGTTTGGGGCGCGCCTCCGGCATCCGGAAACACCCGCGCTTGCAAATGCAGCTCGTCGCCAGCGAGTGAGGAAAACACGCCGACGGGGGTGTGGCAGCCGGCATCTAACAAGCGAAGGAACTCCCGCTCGGCGGTGATCCGCAACCAGGTGGGACGATGGCCGATGGCTTCCGCGCGCACCCGGTTTGGCACATCTCCGGCGCGGATTTCCAAGCCGATGGCACCCTGGCCGGCGGCGGGGTAGAACACGCTTTCCTCGAGACGTTGCACATGCAGGTCGGGAATGCCGGTGATGGTTTCGTCTGGCGTTGCGGCCGAGGCCGGCAGATAGCCGAGGCGCACCAGCCCGGCCTCGGCTAACAGAATGGCATCATAGACGTCCTCCTCGGCGAGCTTGCGCAGGCGGGTGGGGACGTTGCCACGGAGGTCCACGACTGTTAGATCGGGACGCAACCATTCGATCTGGCGGGCGCGGCGGACGCTGCTGGTGCCGATGCGGGCACCGGGCGGCAGGGCATCGAGTCCGCCCGGGTGGCGGCTGACGAAGGCGTCGCGGACCGGCGCGCGTTCGAGCACGGCGGCGAGGCTGAAGCGCGCGTCCAACACGGTCGGCAAATCTTTCAGGCTGTGCACCGCGATATCGATGTCGCCGGAG
Source organism: Akkermansiaceae bacterium (assembly GCA_903826205.1). Lineage (GTDB taxonomy): Bacteria > Verrucomicrobiota > Verrucomicrobiia > Verrucomicrobiales > Akkermansiaceae > Luteolibacter. Next base: position 2,723 of record CAIKDP010000114.1, on the reverse strand, counting down.
TCGAGTGCTTGTTCGAGTTCCTTGATGAAGACGCCCTTGTCGAAAATGCCCTCGGCCTTGGCCACATCGCTGAGGGCGACGTCGGTGCGGCGGTCGCCGGTGGTCTTGATGATGTTGCGGATGAGGGTGAGTTCGGGAAACGTGCGGCCGAGCAGGGCCTCGGTGGTGGTGGCTTGCACCAATGCCAGTTCACTGCCGCGCGTGCCTATCACGAGGGTTGGGGAGTCGGGATTCTCGTGGCTCATGTCAGGTGCCGGGAAGGTTGAGTTTGGCTAGTTCGGTATCGATGATGAGTTCGCAGTGGGCGATTTGGCATTGGCGGCGTGCCCGCGCCTCATTGGCGAGGTTTTCGAGGGTGTCGATGTCGTAAAGATAGACTTCCTCGATTTCCGCGACGTCCGGGTGGATATCGCGTGGCACGGCAATATCGATGAAAAACAACGGGCGGAATTTGCGGGCGCGGCGGACTTTTTCCACATCGGCACGGTGAACCAGGGCATGGGGACAACCGGTCGAGGAGATGACCACATCCACCCGTTCCAAGGCGTGCTGCCAATCATCGAAACGCACGGCGGTGCCGCCCATATCGCGGGCCAGTTCCTCGGCCTTGTCAAACGAGCGGTTGCTAACAAAAATCGCGCGGGCGCCGCGTGAGACGAGGCTTTGGGCGGTGATGCGGCCCATTTCGCCGGCCCCCAGAATCATCACCTCGCTGTCCTTGAGGTGACCGAAGATTTTTTCCGCCAGATCCACCGCGACGTTGCCGACCGAGGTGGAGCCTTCCTGGATGGACGTTTCGGTGCGGACTTTTTTACCGACCCCGAAGGCGCGCTGGAACAAGCGGTTGAGCACACTGCCGGTGGCACCAGCGGCGAGTGCCGCTTGATAGGCCTGCTTGACCTGGCCGAAGATCTCGGTTTCCCCGAGCATCATGGAATCCAGGCCGCTGACCACCCGGCACAGGTGCTGTGCCGCGTCGGCTTTCACCTTGCGGTAAAAGTGGGAGGACACGCTGCCATCGAGCCTTTCGCGGCGGGTCAACCCGCTTTCGAGCTGGAGCAGGCCATGCCGGGCGTCGGGCGCGGCCAGATAGAACTCAGTGCGGTTGCAGGTGGATATGACCACGCCTTCCGCGGCTTCCGCCATGGAGGTCAGTTCGGTGGCGGCGGCACCCAAGCGCGGCGCGCTCACGGCAAAGCGCTCACGCACCTCCACAGGTGCGGTCCGGTGATTCAATCCCAAACAGAAAAGTTCCATCAGACGCGGGCAAAGACCAGTAAGGAGAAAATAAACATCGCCACCGTGGATAGCGCCAGCTTCCGACCCGTCAGACCCCGCACCGCCTTGACCGCGAGCAGGCCCGCATAGCCGGCCCACACCGCCAGCGCGAGGAACAAATGCGTGTGCTGCATTTGCGGCGTGCGTGGCATGAGAAAGCCGGCGACAACCCCGCAGGTGAGCAACCCGGTGCCAAGCCACAGCAAGCGCTCCAGCGACACTAACAACTCATGCGCCGGCGGCAGGTTGCGGAACAGCCCGCTTCGCATGACATGCGCCTTGAGTTGGCGGTCCAACACCAAAAACATGATGCCTGCGACCCCCGCCACGGCCAGCGCGCCGTAGGCCAGCACCGAGAGGGACGAATGCAGGGCATGAAACACACCGGTTGGCAGTTCCCTGACCGGCAGGGCGGTGAGCATGCCGGAGATCAGCGCCGCCGCCTGCAACCCAAACACCAGTGGCGCAGTGAACACGCCTAACAAAGAGATCCGGTAGGCCGGGCCTATCAGCAAATAGATCGAGGTGATCGCCCACGCCAGAAACACCAGGATTTCACCAATATCCTGCAACGGGCAGGCGCCCCGCAGGTGGCCGCGCAGCGACAGAAACCCGAGCTGGCAGACCACTGCCGCGCCCATCCACAGCACGGTCCAGCGGCTGCGGATCCCGTGATGCACCGAGATCATACCCCAGACTCCGCCAATGGCGGCGAGCAGGGTGGCAATGATCAGAAACCAGCGGTCCATGCCCTGTATTGGCCGAGGTCCAGCCGACGCGCAAGGCTTAGTTTTGGCCATTGCTGGAAAAAATCCATGAGCGCCCGGCGGCCTGTTGGCTTCAATTGCGGTTTTTCCGGGTCACGACCGTCATCGCCTGCGCCACTGCGGTCGGTAAATTCACGCCCCCATGGCCGCCCAGTTGGTGGTCGATTTGCTCGAGCGTCTGGATCCATGCCCGCACCTCGTGCCGTGGATACGGCCCGCCCGCCGCCGCGCAAAAATGTGTGCGACAGCCAAACGGCCGCCCCTCGTAGATTTGGCAACGCCCGCTGCCGCCTAGAAACGGGCAGGCGCCATCCACTGCCGGCAGCAGCCCGGCACGTCCGGCCGCCCGCCACGCCGCCGCCGCCACCAACGCCTCCCCCAACGTCAAATAGGGCGTGCGCCCGGTCAGCCGGAACCGGCAGCAATCCGCCACCCCCGTGCAGGCACGTGCCGGCGGCCGCGCCGCCAACTCCGCATACACGCCACGGACGGCGGCCATGGCTTGCTTGGGACTCATCGGCGCGGACATGGCAGCAGCCTAACCGAGGTGGCGCGGGCGGCCTTTTTCCGTCAGAGCCCCGCAGGCCGGGCAGGCGACGATGCGGGCAGGCGACGAATCCTCAAACGCGTGCAGGCAGAGCCGGCAGATGACCCGCCGGGCGAGGGCGCGCCGCTCGG
>CAIKDP010000113.1 GCA_903826205.1 Akkermansiaceae bacterium | reverse complement strand
GAGCTGGCCGCCCGGCGCCACGTCGCGCAGCACGGTGTCATCGAAGCCGGCGACCAAGGTGGCTAACGGGTCGAGCGGACGCCGCGCGCTGCGGTGCAACCCGAGCGTGACCGATGCCGGGGAAAACCGTTTTTGCCAGAGCTTGAGCCGCCGCATGCCGAGCGCACCGCCGCTCGCGTGCCGCAAGATGCCTTGGAGGATCAGGCGCCGCTCGCTGGGCGCATGTTGCCAACTTTCCTTGAGCCAGGCGAAGTTGCCGTGGGCCAGCGCGTCGCTCACCGCCGCCGGATAGTAGCGCTCCCAGTAGCCGCCGAAAAATTCATCGCCGCCGGTGCCATCCAACACGACCCGCACGTCATGCCCGGCGATGTGTTGGTACATCTCGGCCATCGCGATCGAACTGCCGAGAAAGGGAAACGGCTTCTCGTGGTGGCGGCACATCTCCAGCACCCGGTCGAGCGTCTGTCCGCCGTAGTCGAGCTGCACCAGATGCGCGCGGATGCCGAGTTGCTCGACGCAGCGCTTGGCGTAATCCGCATCCTCGGATCGTCCCGCCTCACCGATGAAACAATGCACTTGTTCTTGCAAGCCCATGGCGTGCAACGCGGAGAGTACGATCGTGCTGTCGATCCCGCCCGATAGCAACAGGCCGACCTTGCGGTCGGACACAAGCCGGGCGCGCACCGCATCCATGAACAATTCGGGCAAATCCGCGTCGGCCGGCGCCGGCGATTTGGCTGCGGCTTCCAGATCGAAGTAACGGCCGGCACGCAGCGACCAGGCGGCCACATCGAATTTCAAAAAGTGGCCGGCCGGCACTTGTTGGATATCGCGCAGGTGGGTGCCTTCATCCGGCCCGGGAAAGGCGGACCCATGCACAAGGTAGCAGTCGACAAACTCCGGCTCCAAGCGCGGGCGGGTCCCCAGGTAGTGGTGGATCGCCCGGGCCGTGGAGGAAAATATCACGTGCTCGGGATCGGAAAAATAAAACAACGGCTTTTTGCCATGGCGGTCGCGCGCCGCCAGCACTTGGCCGGTGGCCTCGTCGAGGTGGCTGAACGCCCACATGCCATTGGCTTGATCGAGGAAACCCAGTCCCGTGAGCCCGAGGCCGTGAAACAAGACCTCGGTATCGCCGGTGGTGGTGAATCCGCCCGCCGGCTCCGGCATGGCCGCCCGCAAGTCCCGGAAGTTGTAGATTTCACCGTTGAACACCAGCGAACGGCGACCGCGCAAAAACGGTTGGTTAGAGCGCGGGTCGAGGTCGAGAATGGCCAGTCGTTGGTGGCCGGATGCCACAAACACCGGCGTGCCGTCGGGTTGGCGCAACGGCTCGGGGTGATGGTGAATGCCGGTGCCGTCCGGCCCCCGGTGCCGCATCAGCCCGAGCGCCGCGCTGAAGCGTTCGCGATCGACCTCCCGTCGTTTGGAAAAAACCTGAAGAAACCCGCACATGCCGCCGCACTCAACAGGGTTTTGTTTCGCCGCGCAAGCCTCGGATGGTCACCGATCCACTCGCTTTCAGTCACATGATTTCTTGAAGGTGCGCTCAGTCCGGGTGTGCGGCGAAAGCGAGGGCGCGCCGTTTCATTTGGGTGGTCATGAGAGTGAGGGCGTTGGCGCGGGTCGGGGCGAGGTGCTCCTTGAGGCCGGTCTTTTCGATGAAGCTCATGTCGGCCTGGAGGATTTCATCGGGTGTCTGGTCATCGAGGATGCGGACAAAGAGCGCGATCATGCCCTTGGTGATGAGCGAATCGGAATCGGCGAAATAGCGGACTTTGCCATGCTCGCAGGCGGCATCGAGCCAGACCTGGGATTGGCAGCCTTTGATGAGGTGCTCGGGGGTTTTGGCGGACTCGGCCAATGGAAGCAGGCGTTTGCCGAGGCTGATGACATATTCATAGCGTTCGGTCCAATCTTGGAAGAGGGCGAGTTCTTCGAGCAATTGCTGTTGTTTTTCGGGGATGGTCATGGGCGGTGAAAATGGAGCGTGGGATGGGCGTTAGCGCAAGTCTGGATCAAGTGGCGGAGGCCAGTCGTTGCAGCAAGCGCCCGGTCACAAAGGCCAGCGGCGGCAACATCAGGCAGGTGAGGGCAAAAGGAATGGGCGTTCCCCGGTGGATCAGACTCAGGGACAAGGGCAGCAACGCGACCCAATCCAGCAGCGGCAGGCCGGCCAGCAGCGCGGAAACCTGCACCTGCGGGGATTTGGCAAAGCGTGTGAAACAAAGCGTCAACCAAACGGTAAAGGGCAGCAAGCCCGCCAGCCCTAACAACGGCACATGGGACACATACCATGAGGCCATGAGCAAGCCGGCCATGGCCAGCAACGAGCGCGCATAACCATGGCCCGTGGCTACCGGTTCCGTCTTGGCCTCGCCCCGTGCGATCCACGACAAGCCGACCCCATAGCACAGCAGGGCCAAGGCATGGGGCGCGAGCACGGCGAGTTCCATGCGGGTTTCAGCCAAGGCGGACGTCAGGCCCGGCTTGGCGCAACTCAGCGGCCATTCGATGAAATACAGCACAGGCAACAAGGCCCGGCACATGCCCAGCAACAGAATTGAGGCAAGCGTCTGCTTGTGCCAGCGTGTGTAGCTCACAATGCACAGCACGATGGCCAGCGCCACCAGGGCAGACCCCGGGCCTGTCAACCCTGCCATGATGACCCCTAACATGCCGCAGCCGATGGCCAGACCCAGGTAAAGGCCGGGCGAAAAGGCGCCCTGTGGCAGCGCCCGCTCGGGCCGATGCCGCGCATCCCAGTGGCGGTCATGCCAGTCGTTGAGAAAATTGCCACCCACATAGAGCAGCATGCCGGAGAGGGCCAGCAGGGCGGCGGCCGACCACGGGGCGGCGGCGGGGGTCCAGCGTCTTGCCACCAGCACGCCCAAGGCCACGCCCAGCCAGACATTGCTCACCACGCTGGGAAGGTTGGCGAGACGCGCGCTGGTTATCAGCAGTTGGAGCTTTGGACGTGGGTGCATGGGGTGAGCGATGATCCTAATTCCGAAATCGAAAATTCTAAATTGAAATCTAAAGCAAAATATAATGCCTGTCATTATGTTATTGACAGTGCAGACGCATAGGCGGAGAAAAAGCGGCTTATTATAATGCCAGTCATTATGTTATTGACAGTGCAGACGCTGCACGAAGACACCCACTGCCGCCCTGCGCCGACGAAAATATCTCACGGTCGGGGTGGACATCCCGGGGCGGGCGCATTACCTTGCGGTGCATGCGAGCCCCACTGAATTCCTGCCCGCGCCCTGCGTCCGGCTTCACCTTGATCGAGTTGTTAGTGGTCATCACCATTGTGGTGGTGTTGGCGACGGTGGCGATCGTGGGTCTGCCGCGGTTTATCGACAAGGGGCGCCAAGTGCAGGCGCTGGGTGAGTTCAAGGATTTGGCGGTGGGGTTTGCCGGTTTCGAGGCGGAAAACAACCGCCCGCTCATTCCCTATGAGCAACGGGTGGCCGGCCAAGACACCCTTTATGGCCTGCCCAAAGGCAAATTCTCCAACGGCATCATCGTCGCGGTGCTCGGCGGTGCCGGCGACAACCTCGCCTATAAGGTGGTGGACTTCAAAATCAAGGACATCAACCCCAAGGAGGAGGTCTACATGAGTTTCAAATTTGCGAGCAAAAAAATCAACGGCGTGGGACCTGACGGCGTTTATTACGACCCATGGGGCAGGCCGTTGATGTTTGCGGTCAATGCCTTCAAGTCCCTCGATACGAATGCGGTTCTGGTCGAATTCAACACCACCAAGCCCGGCAAAAACGACTCCCGCCTCGATACCCAAGGCTGGGCCGAGTATTCCGATACCAAACCCGGCGACGACACCTATGTGATCTGGACCTACGGCAAGGATGGAAAAAAGGGCAATCAAGAAGGCAAGGACAAAAGGCTGCCGCCCTGCAAGGGGTCCGGCGACGTGATCTCTTGGAAGTAATTGCAGCGGGTGCTTGCAGGGGTGGGGAGGCTTGTCCTAACGTCGCGGCCATGCAGACTATTCGAGCCGGAGTCGCGGGTGCGGGCGCCATGGGGCGCAACCACGCCAGAGTGTATTCGTTGTTGGAAAACGCGGAGCTGACGGCCGTTTATGATGCGGATCCGGCGCGCGCGGCGGCGGTGGCGGCGGAGTTTGGCGCGCAACCGGTGGCGAGCCTGGAGGCACTTGCCGGGCTGTGTGAGGTGGCCAGTGTGGCGGTGCCCACCGTGGCGCACCGCGAGGTCGGTTGCCGTTTGATGGAGTTGGGGGTTCATGTGTTGATGGAAAAGCCGATCGCGCCCACGGTGGAAGATGCGCAGGTGTTGGTGGAGACCGCCCAACGCAGCGGCCGGGTGCTGCAAATCGGCCATATCGAGCGCTTCAATCCCGTCCTGCGCGAATTGGAAAAAAAACTTTCGAGGCCGCGCTTCATCGAGGCACACCGGCTCTCGCCCTTTCCCAACCGCAGCATCGATATCGGGGTGGTGCTCGACCTCATGATTCACGATTTGGAAATCATCCTCCACCTCGTGCGTTCGCCCATTGAGAGCATCGATGCCGTGGGGGTGGCCGTCCTCACCAGCCAGGAGGACATCGCCAATGCCCGCTTGCGCTTTGAAAACGGCTGCGTCGCCAATGTCACCGCCAGCCGCATCAGCCCGGAACGCATGCGCAAACTGCGTGTCTTCCAGGAGGATTGCTACCTCTCGCTCGACTATCAGGAACAATCCGGCCATGTCCATTGGAAGGAAGGCATGGAAATCAAGCGCGCGGCCGTCGCCGTCGAGCCGGGTGAACCCTTGCGCCTCGAACTCGACGCCTTCGTCAACAGCGTCGCCGCCGGCGCCGCGCCCGCCGTCAGCGGCCAACAGGGGACCGCCGCCCTCGGCGTGGCCTTGGAAATCACCCGCATGATCCGCCGCACGTTCCGTTAGCCCGAACTCCGAAGTTGCATGGGTAATGGGTGGCGGAATTAACCACAGATTACGCAGATTTCGCAGATTGATTGAGAAATTCAGGCTGCGGCTTTTGAAGGCCATCATGATTCCACAACATCTTCATAATCTGAGAGATTTGAGTAATCTGTGGTTCAAATATCGGTTTTCGGGATTAGATCGGCAGCCCTGATGGGAAGCGGAAAGTCCCACTTGGGGCTTTGCAAACGGAGGCGGGTTGGGCATGCTCGCGCGCATGTCAGAGACGCTCCCATGGGTGCTGGTCACGCTGCTTGCGGTGTGTGCGGGTTTGTTATTATGGCTGGTGTGGGTGGTGCAGCGGGGCATGGCGCGCCTCGAACGCTTGCTAGAAAAACGCGGCGGGTCCGGCGCGCTTGCGGCCGCCGTGCCGGCCGCTCGCAAATCCAGGCATGACGGCGAGTTCGAGGCGTTCCTTAAGGAAGACCCAAGCCGCCAACAGCTGGCGAAAAGCGAACAATTCAGTGCCTATCGGCGCTGGCGGCGGGAGAAAGGTCTCAATTGGGCGAAGCCATGAGCACGTGGCAGGCGACACGGGAAAGAATTTTTGAGGGTTGCAAGGTGGGCTGGTGTTTGCATTCATGCGGAGCCGAGCGCCGCCGGCCGGGTTGTTTCTGAATTTGCCTGTGAATCCCGCCCCCCCCTTCCAGCTCATTCCCCAAGCCCACTCATGGCAAACATCTTTCCCCGCTGGTCCAACCTGCTGCCGTTGAAGATCGCTGTTGGGATCTTGGCGGTGGCGGCCGGCGGCATGCTCGCCTTCACCTATTATGCCACGCCCAAGGCCCAGGTGGTGGGTTATCAACCGTCCCAGCCGATCGCCTTTTCGCATAAGGTCCACATCGACCAGCTCGGCATGGATTGCCGCTATTGCCATTCATTTGTCGACGTGGCCGGTCCCTCGAACGTGCCCACGGGCAACACCTGCTGGAATTGCCATCAACACGTGTTGCGCGACAGCCCGAAACTGGCACCGCTGCGCAAGGCGTTGGATCCGTCGTTTGCGGGCTACGATGGCAAGCCTCTCGAGTGGGTGCGCGTCCACAAGCTGCCGGACTATGTGAAGTTCAACCACTCGGCCCACCTCAACCGCGGCATCGCCTGCGTGAGTTGCCACGGCCCGGTCGATCAAATGGATGTCGTCTATCAGGATCAGAACCAATCGATGGGCTGGTGCCTGGACTGCCACCGCGCGCCGGAAACCCAGCTCCGCCCGTTGGAGGAGGTTTATAACATGCAATACGACGCGGCGCAATTCCTCAAGGCACACCCGCAGCCGGGCGTCAGCACGCCCGCGCAATTCGGCCTCAAACTCAAGGACCAATTCAGGGTGACACCCAAGACCACCTGCGCCACCTGCCATCATTGAAACGCCTGTGACCATTGCCGATATTTTACCCGCTGCCCGCAATCTAACATGAGCAAGCCAGCTTCTCCCTCTCCCGCCGCATCTGCTGCCACCACCGTCGCGTGGCGCAGCGCGGGACAGCTTGAAGACAGCGCCGGATTCCGTCGCTGGCTGGAGCGCGAGTTCCCGCAGGGGGCCGCCGCGATGGCCGACACCGGCGAGGCGGACGTGTCCCGCCGCTCGTTCCTCAAGTTGATGGGCGCCTCCACCGCGCTGGCCGGTTTGGGCATGGCCGCCTGCCGCCGCCCCGAGAGCTATATCGTCCCCTACACCAAGGCCCCGGAATGGGTGATTCCCGGCAAGGCCACCTACTATGCTTCTAGTATGCCGCGCGCCCATGGCGCCACGCCGCTGGTGGTCACGTCCTTCGAAGGCCGGCCGACCAAGCTCTCCGCCAACCATCAGCATCCGGATGCCGATGGCACCGATGCCTTTGCCCAGGCGTCCGTGCTCGACCTGTATTCACCATCCCGCTCCCGCCGGTTTCTCAAGTCCGGGGCCGCGGCCGAGCGCGCGGAGTTCGAATCGGTCCTCGCCGCGCTCGCCGCCGACAAGTCGGCGAAAATCGGTTTTTTATTTGGCGCCGACGACAGCCCGACGCGGGGTCGTCTGCGCCAGGAACTGGCGGCGAAATTCGGCGCGGCGCGGTTCTATCAATACGAGGCGCTCACCGGCGAGGCCGCGGCCGCCCTCGGCGACGGCGTGAAATGGTGCGCGGATTTTGCCAGGGCGGAGCGCATTTTGACATTTGACTGCGACTTTGCCGGCAACGACCCGCAAGGGCCGGTGACCGGGTTTTTTCACCGCCGCAAACCGGAAGGCGGTGGCTATCAGGCCGCACCGGAGGCCGCGACAATGAACCGTCTGTATGCCGTTGAGGCGGCCTACACGCTCACCGGAGGGATGGCCGACCACCGGCTGCGGGTGGCTCCGAGCCAGGTTCTAACTGTTGCGGCGCAGATCGCCCGCGGCTTGATCAGCAACACTGATCTGGTCAGTCAGATCGAGCCGCTCACCGATAAGAACCCGTTGGCCTGGGTGGCGGGCGTCATCGCCGATCTCAAGGACCACGCTGGAAAATCCATGGTGCTCGCGGGGTCCCGCCAACCGGCCGCGCTGCATCACCTCGCCCTTGCCATCAATCTGGTGCTTGGCAACCTCGGCGCTGACAAGCCGCTCGCCGCCCTGCAAACCGCAACCCAGGGCCTGGGCAATCTGGCCACCCTCAAGGCGGACATCGACGCGGGTGAGGTCGAGTCGTTGGTCCTGCTCACGCCGTCCAATCCGCTCTACGATGCGCTGCCCGATCTCAAGTTCGGTGAATCTTTCGCCAAGCTCAAGACCAGCATTCACCTCGGTCTGCGCACCGATGCCACGGCGCATGCCGCCACCTGGCACGTTCCCGCCGCCCATTATCTCGAGGCGTGGTCGGACACCCGCAGCGCCCGCGGCATCTACACGGGGGTGCAACCGCTGGTCCTGCCGCTCTATCCGAATTGCGTGTCCGAGTTTGAGTTGTTGCTCGCCCTGCTGTCCTCGGATGGCAGGTTGCTCACCGGCGAAGGTCCCAAAGGCGAGCCGTCGCCTGCCTATCAGGCAGTGCGCGCCACCTTCAGTGCCGGCGGCGGGGCAGGGGAGGATGCCTGGAAAAACTTCCTGCGCGAGGGTTATCATCCGGGTCCAGGCTATCCGCTGGTGATGCCGAAAATCGCCGCTTCCGCCGCCGCGGATATCGCCGCCGCCAAGGTTGCCGCACCCACGCCACAGGCGCTGGAAATCCTCTTTGCCACCGATTCATCGGTGCATGACGGCCGCTGGATCGACAACGGCTGGTTGCAGGAGGCGCCCGATCCGATCTCCAAGCTCACCTGGGACAATGCCGCGCTGGTGGCCCCGTTGACCGCGAAAAACCTCGGCATCTATGATCTGATCCTCAGTCCTGAGCCGGTCACCAAGGTGTTGGGCAAGGATCACACCCTTGGCAAATCCTATCCGGATGGCGAGGGCGGCAACCGCAGGTCGCCCATCATCCGCGTCGCGGTCAATGGCGCCACGCTGGATATCCCGGTCATGGTTGCATTCGGCCAGGCGGAAAACACTTTGGTTATTCCGTTAGGCTATGGCCAGGGCTGCGATGACGATGATGAACTCAAGCGCAACACGGCCCATGTCACGCACGTCGGGCGCGTCGGCGTCAACCGGGGTTTCAACGCCTATCCGCTGCGCAACGCCACCAGCGCGTATTACGCCACCGGCGCCACCGCCCGCAAGACCGGCGGTGTCTATTCCATCGCCGTCACCCAGGAACACGGTGCCATGTATGGCCGCGCCCTGGCCCGCGAAATATCGACCTTCACCGATCCCGAAAACGGGTCGTTCGAGGAGCAGATGGCCATGGTCAGGAACCACGGCAGCGACGCCCACGCACCGCCCAACATTTCTCTCTATCAACAAAAGGGCTCGGCCACCTGGCATCCCACCAAGGACGGCAAGGCCCCGGATTTCCTCACGGACACGCTCCATCAGTGGGGCATGGCCATTGACCTGTCGGCCTGCATGGGCTGCAACGCCTGTCTCGTCGCATGCCAGGCGGAAAACAACATCCCCATCGTCGGCAAACAACAGGTCGCCAAAGGCCGCGAGATGCATTGGATCCGCATGGATCGCTACTACGCCACGCACAAGGACAATGACTTCGATGCCGGCAATCCCGAGTTGGTCCCGCAGCCGGTCGCCTGTCTCCAATGCGAACTCGCCCCGTGCGAGACGGTGTGCCCGGTCAATGCCACCGTGCACACCGAGGACGGCCTCAACGCGATGGCTTACAACCGGTGTGTCGGCACCCGCTATTGTGCCAACAACTGTCCCTACAAGGTCCGGCGCTTCAATTTCTTCGATTACAACAAGCGCAATCCGCTGATCGCCAACAACCTTTACAAGGGGCCATTCGGTGAGAAACAGGTCGGTGAGGCGCCCCATCTCCAGCGCAACCCCAACGTCACCGTGCGGATGCGCGGGGTGATGGAAAAATGCACCTACTGCGTGCAGCGGCTCACGGAGGCGGTGATCCGCCAGAAGCGCGGCCAGAAGCAGGAGGCGCTCGCCGCCGGCAAACCGTCCACCGAAATGACCGTCACCACCGCAACGCTCCGCATTCCGGTCGACTCCGTTAGAACCGCCTGTCAGGACGCCTGCCCCGCCGCGGCCATCACCTTCGGAAATTTGTTAGATGAGGAGCGCTCCGCGCTTGGCCGCACGAAGCGGCTCGAGCGCTGCTACGATCTGCTCAACTCCATAGGCACCCGCCCGCGCACCAGCTATCTGGCGCGCGTGAAGAACCCGAACCCGGCGATGCCGGATGCGTCATTCATCGGCAAAGCCACCATAGACATGGCTTGATCCCTCCGCCTTACCCATTTCACTTCAGCAAATCCACCCCACATGGCAGCCACCACCCAGCCCGCTCCGGAGGACCCTTGCACGGGGCCGAAGTTAGCGGTGCTTGAGCGCGAGACGCTCATTCTCAGCGGGCGATCCTATCATTGGATCACCGGGCGCGTATGCGGGGTTCTCGAGAACCAGCAACCGCTGGTGTGGTGGTTGCTGTTCATTCCCTGCGCCTTGATCGCCGTCATCGGCATCGGCGGCGGCTTGTCCTATCTCGTCTCCACCGGCGTCGGCGTCTGGGGCAACAACAACCGCGTGATGTGGGGCTGGCCCATTGTCAACTTCGTGTTCTGGATCGGCATCGGCCACGCCGGCACCCTCATCTCCGCCATTCTTTTTCTAACAAGGCAGAGCTGGCGAACCTCGATCAACCGTGCCGCCGAGGCCATGACCATTTTCGCGGTGATGTGCGCGGGGATATTTCCGGCCTTCCATGTCGGCCGGGTGTGGATGGCGTGGTTCCTGGCGCCGGTGCCCAATGCCAATGCCATCTGGCAGAACTTCAAGTCGCCCCTGTTGTGGGATGTGTTCGCGGTTTCCACCTACTTCACGGTGTCGCTCATTTTCTGGTTTCTGGGGATGGTGCCGGATCTCGCGACCATCCGCGACCGCTGCGCGCCCGGCTTGCGCAAGGTCATTTATGGCATACTTGCTCTCGGCTGGCGCGGCGGCAACCGCCAGTGGAGTCATTACGAAATGGCCTATCTGTTATTGGCGGCGCTGGCCACGCCGCTGGTGCTTTCGGTGCACTCGGTGGTGTCCTTTGACTTTGCCACCTCGGTGGTTCCGGGTTGGCACACGACGATATTCCCGCCGTACTTTGTCGCGGGAGCCATCTTCGGAGGTTTTGCGATGGTGCTCACCATCATGGTTCCCGCCAGGTATGTCTATGGCCTGCAGGACCTGATCACCATGAAGCACATCGACAACATGGCCAAGATCATCCTGCTCACCGGCACGATCGTCGGCTATGCCTATCTGATGGAGTTGTTCGTGGCGTTCTACTCGGGTGCGATCTATGAGATGGACGCCTTCAAATTCCGCATCGCGGGCCCGTATTGGTGGGCCTATCTTGTGATGATGATTTGCAATGTCATGGTGCCGCAGGTGTTCTGGTCGCGCGCCTGCCGCGAAAACCTCTGGGTGGTCATGGGCGTCGCGATGTTTGTCAACGTTGGCATGTGGTTCGAGCGCTTCGTGATCATCGTCACCACCCTCGCCCGCTCGTGGCTGCCGGGAGATTGGAAAACCTACTCGCCCACGCACATGGACCAGTTGCTGTTTCTGGGCACCATCGGGTTTTTCCTGGCGCTGTTTTTGTTGTTCCTGCGCTTCCTGCCGTGCATCAACATCGCCGAGGTGAAGTGGGCGAAACCCGGGTCCAACCCCCACCACGCCGCGCACCTCGAACATCCCGACCCCGGCGTCGTCACCGAACCCGCCTATCAACTCGAACTCACCCATGCCGCAAATCCGAAATCCGAAATTTGAAATTTCAAATCTGAAATCTCAATTCTGGAATCTGAAATTTCAAATTTGAAATCTCAAATCCCCCATCACCCGTGAGCACTCCCCGCCGCCGCGTATACGGCTATCTTGCCGAGTTTCAGAGTGCCGCCGCCTTGTACAAGGCTGCGGAACAAGTGCGCGACGCCGGCTTCAAGAAGTGGGATTGTTATTCGCCCTTTGCGATTCACGGTCTCGATGCCGCCATGGGTCTCAAGCGGTCGATTCTGCCATGGTTTGTGTTCTTCGGTGGCATGACTGGAGCCGCCACCGCCTTCACCCTGGCCTACACGACGCAGGTGGTGATTTTCCCCACTGTGGTGCAGGGCAAGCCGGCCAACATTTTCACCGTTCCGGCGTTTTTCCCGATCATCTTCGAGCTGACGATTCTTTTCGCCGCCTTCACCGCGCTCTTCGGGTTGTTGTCGCTGATCCAACTGCCGCGGCTCAATCATCCGCTGTTTGCCAGCGACCAATTCCCGCGCGCCACCGACGATGGCTTCTTCATCGCCATCGAGGCCCGCGATGACAACTTCAGCCCCAGCGCCACCCGCGACCTGCTGGCCTCCATCGGCGGATCCAACATCGAACTCATCACCGAAGAGGGCTGCTGACAAATCCCAAATCCCAATCTCCAATCTCCAATCTCCAATCTCCAATCTCCAATCTCCAATCTCAAATCTCCAATCTCCAATCCACAATCCCCAATCTGAAATTTGAAATCTGAAATCTGAAATCTCAAATTTCCCCTTCCCTCCCCCATGCGCTACTTCTTCCTGACATATGCGATTCTCGCGGTGCTTGTGATAGGCATTTTCGGGTATCGTGGCGCGAAGTTTGCCAAGCCGCCGATCTGGGTGTTCCCGGACCTGGATGTGCAGGATGTGCTGCGCGCACAGAAACCGGACGCGTTTTTCGCCAACGGCCGGGGTGCCCGCCTGCCGCTGGCGCAGACCCAGCCGCGCGGATTCAATGCGGACGGCCAGCGCGAACCCGGCGGCATCCCGGAGTATGAATTCGGCGGCACCGGCTACTACACCACCGGCCAGATCGGCGATTACTTCGCTAATGGCATGCCGGAGGAGCTCAAGCTGACCGCCGACAACGCGCCGGCGCTCATCCGGCGCGGCCAGGAGGTTTTCACCCTCACCTGCGCGCTCTGCCACGGCTCCGCGGGGGATGCCCAGGGCATCACCTCCGCCTACGGCGTTCCCGTGGCGGCCAATCCCAACGCCAAGCTCAACGCCATCCCGCCCGCGATCTATCCGGACGGGCGCATCTTCAACACGATCACCCAAGGCAAGGGGATGATGGGCGCCTATGGTCCTAACATTCCAATCCGGGACCGCTGGGCGGTCGTTGCCTACGTCCGCACCCTGCAAGCCGCCAAAGCCAGCCAGCCCAAGGATCCCTAACAATCCACACGCCCGTCCGAGATGGCCCACCCCCACGTCACATCCGCCGATATCGCCATCCATGGCGATCACCTCGAGGCTTCCAAGGTCAGGAAGGTGAAGTCCATGGCCCTTGGCGTTGCCGCCATTGGCACGCTTGTCAGCGTGTATGGGTTGTTTTTCGCGCCGCCCAGGTTCAGCGGTCCCTATGCCTACTCATGGCTTTTCGCCTTCTGTTTTTATCTCACCCTGTCGCTTGGCGGTTGCTTCTGGACGTTGCTGCACAACGTGACCAACTCCGGTTGGGGAACCTCCGTGCGCCGCACCTTTGAAAACCTCGGCTCCACCTATCCATGGATGTGCCTCTTCGGTCTGCCCTTGCTGTGCCCGCATGTCCAACAATACCTCTACGAATGGATGAACATCCATCGCGAGGCCGTCGGCCCGGTGAAGGATTACCTCAACCACGAGGCCAGCCTGCTCTATCACAAGTATTGGTTTATGAACCTCCCGTTCTGGTATGGGCGGGTGATCTTCTGGGGCGTCGGCCTGAGCGTGGTGATCCTCGGCCTGCGCAAACTCTCCACCGACCAGGACACCGATCCGAACCCCGGCACCGCGCGCCTGTTCAAGGCGCGCTATCACTCCACCTACACGCTCATCATTTTCGCCCTGACCGTCACCTTCATCGGTTTTGATTTCCTGCTGGGTCTGGACTACAAATGGTTTTCCACCATGTGGGGTGTCTATCTGTTTGCCGGAGCGGCGCTCAACTCGATGGCGGTCATCATCCTCGTCTGCGCCTGGCTCAAGAGTCAAGGCCACCTCAAGCACGTGACCGGGCCGGAACATTTCCACCTCATGGGCAAACTGCTTCTGACGTTCACAATATTCTGGGCTTATATCGCCTTCTCGCAGTATTTCCTCATCTGGTATGCCAATCAAACCGAGGAAACCTCCTATTTCCTCATCCGCAACACCGGCGAGTGGAACCGCGCCATGATCGCCCTGGTCTTCGGCCACTTTGTCATTCCTTTCGTGATCCTCCTCCAAGCCTGGTTGAAGAAAAACCCGAAGGCCCTCGCCATCGTCGCCGTCTACACCCTGTGCATGCACGCCCTTGACCACTACCTCATCACCATCCCCGAACGCGGTATCTCGCTGGGCGGCGAACACATGAGCAAGGGCGACGCCTTTGCAGGACTCGGCCCGCTCCAGGTCTCCATCCCCGGCGCCTTCTGGGGCGATATCTTCGCCTTCGTCACCCTTGGTGCGGCTTTCCTCTATTTCCTGCTCCGCGCCCTTGGCCAGCATTCGCTCTATCCAAACCGCGACCCCCGCATCCTCGAATCCGCCAATGTATCGAACTGACTGAAGATAGATGATAGATGATAGATGATTTCTCGTTTCAATTACCCGCCATGGACCCCACCCGCGACAACCCGATCCTCCGCTTCAACACCTTTTGGTGGGCGCTGTGGACGTTGCTCATTTTCGCGGCCCTGCTAGCCGCCCTCCTGATTTTCCAGCACCAGCCGCCGGTCCGCCTGGAGGACGCCGCGGCAGTGGCCCGCTACGCCACCAAGGACAGAATCCTCAAGGCCGAGGCCGCCGCCCTCACCCGCGCGGAAATCGCCGCCGCCATCCCCAAAGTCGCGGCGGAATTGCCATCCAGCAAACCAACTGCCGTCGAAAAGCCCGAGCAGGTCGTCCCCGGATCGCCCACCGCGCTCAAACTCGCGGCTGAACCGGCCGGCGTGCCCGCGCCTAACGAAACAGCGGCACCCGCCGACGTGGCGGCGCCGGAGGCTGCGCCCGTCACGGCCGAGCCGCCGGTGGAGGCCGTCCCACCGCCAGCACCCGGGGATTCCGCACCGAAGGCCGCACCCGCGGCGCCGGACCCTGATAAGGCCAAGCCGAAAGGCCGCCCCACCAAGCCGGCTTCCGGCAAGACCCGCCACTGACGCCGCCCAACCTTTTTCTAACAATCCAATGTCCGCCGTCACCTCCGCCACCTCACCTTCGGACGCCGCGTTGCGCGCCGGGATTGACCGTTCGTTGCGGCATCCGGTGATGTTTTTTCTAACCAGCGGAGCGGCATGGCTGGCGGTTTCCATCCTGCTCGCGATCCTGGCATCCATCAAGGTGCACTATCCGGAGTTCATGGATGAATCCGCGTGTGCGACATACGGCCGGGTGTTTGCCGCCCATCTCAACACCCTGATCTATGGCTGGGGGTTCCAGGCGGCCTTCGGGGTCATGCTCTGGATGATGGCCCGCATGTCGCGGCAGGAATGCCGCAGCGCGGGCACCATCCTCACCGCCGGACATGCCTGGAATCTGGGCGTTTTGTTAGGTACGCTGGGCATTCTGGCTGGCGAGGGCACGGGCATGCCATGGATGGAATTTCCCAGGTTTGCGTGGCCGGTGCTGCTGCTCAGTTATGTGGCGATTGTGGTGTGGTCCTTCATTCCATTGCGGGTGCGTGCCGGCGACCCGTCCCATGTCGCGCAATGGTATCTGTTGGCGGCCATGGTCTGGTTCCCATGGGTTTTCATCACCGCCAATGGCTTGCTGCACTGTACGACCGGCCATCCGGTGATGGCGGCCGGCATCAATGCGTGGTTCAAGTCCGCCCTGGTGTTTTTGTTTTTCATTCCGGTGGCCTTGGGCTCCGCCTATTACCTGGCACCCAAGGTTACGGGACGCCCGATCCCGAGTCGTTCCCTGGCGCGGCTGGGGTTCTGGTCGTTGGCTGTGGTGGCCCCGTGGGCGGGCATGCAAAAGCTTGCCGGGGCACCCCTGCCGGTGTTTCTGCCCTATGTGGGCGCGGCGGCCACCGTCCTGTTGGCGGTGCCGTTGGCCACCGCCGCCCTCAACATCCTCCGCACCATTTTTGCCGATGACGAGAAGTTGCCGAAAAGCCCGGCGCTGTATTTCACCTTGGCGGGCCTATTCGGCGTGTTGCTGTTAGCCGTGGCTGCCATCGCCCTCAACCTGCCGGGCTCCTCGCTGAGGTTCACCCAGTTTTCCATTTCCGGCTATGGCTTTGACATCCTCGCCCTCTATGGCGGCTTCTCTTTCATCATGTTTGGTGCCGTGTATTTCATCGTGCCCCGCATCACCTGCCGCGAGTGGATCTCCAGCCGGCTCATGAACATGCACTTTTTCTTCTCGGCATACGGCATCGTCGCCATCGCTTTCGGCGCCTTGTTTGGCGGTTTCATCCAGGGCAATGCCCAGGAAGCCTGGCTCCAACCGTGGGAAACCGTCACCGAGGTCGTGCGGCCCTATGCCGCGGTGTCCACCTTCGCCTGGTGCGTCATCCTTTTCTCTAACATATTCTTTTTCATCCATCTCGCCATGATGTGGCTGGGCTTCGGCCGCCGCGGCACACGCCCCACCCTGTTGGATTCCGTCCCTGCCGCTGCCGAGCCCGACCCCCGGCCTAACGAGGTCGCGTGATCCCGGCCATCCGCCATCTTCTATCTTCTATCCTCCATCTTCCATCTCCGCCCTCCATGTCCCTCCGCACCTTCATCCTTGGTCTCTTTGCCAGCTTTGGTCTCGCCTGGCTGGTGGTGGTGGTGGTGCCATTTTTCAAGATGCGCAATCTCCAACCCATCACCCTCACCAAGGAACTCGATGGTGCCAGCGGTATTTATTTTCCAAAGCGCGCCGGTCGCTTGGTCAACGGCGCGAAAATCTACGCTGAAAACGGCTGCTACCTGTGCCACACCCAAGTGGTGCGCCCCACCTATGCCGGCAACGACCTCTACCGCGCGAATTGGGGGGGGCTGGCCAAAGATCCGGAGCGCGGGGACACCCGCCGCGAAACCAATGCCTACGACTTCGAGGGCGAATCCTTCGCCTTCATTGGCACCACCCGCATGGGCCCCGATCTATCCAACCTCGGCCGGCGCGTGGAGGCTGCCGTGGCGGCCCAAGGCAGTGGCGATCCGGCCGCGTTGCTCTACGCGCACCTGTACAACCCGCGGCGGGTCCCCGAACTGCGCAAATCCACCTGTCCATCCTTCCGCTATCTATTCACCCGGCATCAGATCACGGGCCAAGCGTCCAGCGAGGCGTTGCCATTTGGCGGCACCGCCACCACCGAACTGGTGCCGGGGGCCGATGCCAAGGCATTGGTTTCCTATCTCCTATCCCTCAAAAAAGACCAAGCCCCACCCGCCGCGCTGAATTTCGCCCCGCCCGCCGCCAAGGCCGCCGCGCGGTAATGGCCTGTTTTCATGTCCATCCATCCTGCATCATGTTAGAACCCACTCCGCAAACCGCTCCCCGGGACTCCGCGGAGGATCCCGCCGCCACCCACAGTCCGGCGGCGGCGCGTGAAAAGCGCATTCCCGGGGATGGCAACCAACCGATCTCGCTATGGATCACCGTCATCTGCGGCGCGGTGTTGATTCTATCAGGTTTCATCCTCAGCTATGGCGGCAAGCGCTTTTCCTATGAGGCGCTCATCCGTGACGGCTACGTGCGCGGTTCGGTTCCCGGCAGCAGTGGCGCGCCGTTGCCACCCAAGCCCGCACTTGAAGCCTACATGGCCAGGGGCAAGAAGGTGTTCGAGGGCAAATGCATCATCTGCCATGGCCCGGAGGCCACGGGCAATGGCACCACGTATCCGTCGTTGGTCGGGTCCCCTTGGGTCAACGGCGAAACCGAACGTTTTTCCATGATCATCCTCAACGGCTTGCAAGGCCCCACCAGCAACGGCAAAATCTACGGCCTCATGATCCCGCAGGGCATTGGCATGCCCCCGGAAGAATTGGCCGGCATCATGACGTATGTCCGCAACCATTTCGGCAACTCCAAAGGCGATGTCGTCACCGTCGAGATGGCCAAAGCCGCCATGACAATCTCCACCGCCCGCCCCACCGCCGGTCAAGCCGTCACCACCGAAGAACTCACCGCCCAACATCTCAAACCCCTTCCCGGCAAGGCCATCACCGCCACC
This sequence comes from Akkermansiaceae bacterium, assembly GCA_903826205.1. Classification (GTDB taxonomy): domain Bacteria; phylum Verrucomicrobiota; class Verrucomicrobiia; order Verrucomicrobiales; family Akkermansiaceae; genus Luteolibacter. Next base: position 16,402 of record CAIKDP010000113.1, on the reverse strand, counting down.
ACTCTGGTCGATCCTCTCACCCTCGAACCGCTCGCCGGTACCGCCGGTACCGCCGCCGCGCCTACCACGCCTGCTCCTCCAGCGGTTCCCAAAGCGCCCTGAAAGAATGCTAAAATGGGGTCAGTCCTCGCCGATTAACATTGGTATTGCCAGCGACGGGTTGATAGGGTAGCCAAGAGTATGGCGAGACCTGTACGATTCCAATATCCTGGGGCAATTTACCATGTGATGGCGCGTGGTGATGGTGGCAAGGCGGTTTTTGAAACCGATGATGACCGGAGGGCGTTTATTTTCCGTCTCGGACAGGTTTGTGGCAGTCACGGCTGGAGGGTCCATGCGTGGGTGCTGATGGGCAATCATTTCCATTTGTTGCTGGAGACGCCGCAGGCGAACCTTGTCACAGGAATGAAATACCTGCTGGGTACGTTCAGCCAGGGCTGGAACCGGGCTAGAATGCGGCGCGGGCATGTTTTCCAAGGGCGTTACAAGTCGGTGCCGGTTGCGGGAACAGAAGTCGATGGCTATTACTTCCGGATTGTGGCGGATTACATCCATCTCAATCCGGCGAGAGCCGGACTGGCCGGAGGTCGGTTAGGACCGCTCGTCAACTACAAGTGGAGCAGTCTGCCGAGCCATGTGAAGGGGAATGGACCGGATTGGTTGGTGCTGGATCGTGTGTTACGAGGGTTCGAACTCGCGCAGGATGGGCGTGGCCGTCGCGCTTACGTAGCATGGCTGGAAGCCCGTGCCGCAGATGATAAGGGAAAAATTACGGAAGAGGCGATGCGGGCGCTCCGCCGTGGTTGGTATTTGGGTAAGGAATCATTCAAAGACCGTCTCCTGCGGTTGCTCGACAAATCCCCGGAACAAGCGGCGAGCGGAAGAAGTCGCAGCGGTGAGGAGATTCGCGATCATGGGGAAAAGCAGGCCGCACGAATCGTTCGTGAGGGCATCAAGAAGCTCGGACTGCTGGCGGGTGCCTCCGCACTTGCTGACCTGCCCAAAAGCGACGCGCGCAAGATCCTGTTGGCGGGTCTGTTGCGCGAGAAAACCAGTATGAGCAACGCCTGGATCGCCTCGCGGCTGGTGATGGGGCATCCGGGATCGGTTAGCCGGATGATTGCCGCTGCCCGATCCGACATGAATCTGGCAAACCGCAAAAACGAGTTGGCTAGAATCCTCTTTCCCCAGGACAAACCCACTCCAATCTAGCATATCATGTTAATCCGCGAGGACTGACCCCATTCTGACCCATTCAGGAGTGGGCGGTGGGAGGGCCACTGCGGGTGCGGACGCGGAGGTTGAGCATTTCCACACCGAGTGAGAAGGCCATGGCAAAGTAGATGTAGCCTTTGGGGATTTCGAAATGCAGGCCCTCCGCGATGAGTGCGGTGCCGATCAGGAGGAGGAAGGACAGGGCGAGCATTTTCACCGACGGGTGGCGTGAGACGAAGTCGCCGATTGGCGCGGCGGCCAGCATCATAATGCCCACCGAAAAGACCACGGCGAGCGCCATCACCGAGAGATGGTCCGCCATGCCGACCGCCGTGATCACCGAGTCGAGCGAGAAGATGATATCGATAAGGGCGATTTGAGCGAGCACGCTGATGAAGTTGGCGGCAGTGGCGGGAGGCGCGGGCTTGTCATCGCCTTCAAGGCTGCGGTGGATTTCCTGGGTGGCCTTCCAGATCAGGAAGATGCCGCCTAACAACAGAATGAGGCCCCTGCCGGTCATGTCTAACATGCCGGCGTTGGCCCGGGCGTCCGGCATCATTTTCCACAGTGGCTGGGCGATGGGTATGGAAAAGAGGGTGGCCTTGAGGCGGGTGATCCAAGCGATGGTGGTGAGGAGCAACAGGCGGGTGAGCATCGCCAGGCTGAGGCCGAAAAGACGGCCCATTTTGCGTTGGGCCTCGGGCAGGCGATCCACCAGGATCGAGAGGAAGGCGATGTTGTCGATGCCCAACACGATTTCAAGAAGCGTCAGGGTGGCGAGGGCAACCCAGGCATTGGGATCGGTGAGCCAGGAAAAATCGAACATGGGAGCGGGGTGTTAGTCCGGGCGGACGGTGAAGGCGGGGGGTGTCATTCCGGGTCATGTGGGAATCGTCAGCGGCTGTGAAATAGGAGCGCAGGGTGTGGGCTCGCGTGGCGACTGTCTTGTAAGTTCTCCTTAGAGTGGCTGGTGAAGTCGATCAAGCACATGGCAGAGGATGCGCCCGTTGGCAAGCTCACATCGTCCGTGCGCAGGAGACGCTGGGTTTGTGCTTTCGGCGGCGATCCCGCTTGGCGAACCGATCGATTCTCCGTTACGCTCCGCCCGTGACGGAGGACTTTGCGTTTTTGGACCCGCTGCACAGGTCGCATCCCGGCATCCGCGGCGGTTGGGTGGGGCGCGTGCCCGGGTTGGTCATCGACGGCGACCGCGATGAAGCGATGCGTGCGCTGCGCCCATCCCACGAGGCGGCCCTCGCCGGCTTCGGCGGCAGCCCGGACCACTGGTGGCGGGCGGAGCAGGTCCATGGCAACGCCGTGGCGCGCGTCCCGGGTACCCCGCAAATCCTTGCCCCGGACGGCTTGCCTGTGGTCCCCGGAGTGGATGGTCTGATCACCTGCGAGGCCGGTTTGGTGTTGGCGATTTATGTGGCCGACTGCGCGGCTATCTGGCTGGCGGACCGGGCGACGGGCGCCATCGGGCTGCTGCATTCCGGCAAGCAGGGCACTGCGGCCGGGATTCTGGACGTGGCGCTGGCCGCCATGGCACGGGAATTTGGCACGCTCCCGCAAGACGTCACCGCGGTGCTCAGCCCGTGCATCCGGCCGCCCGACTACGAAGTGGATTTTGCCGCGCAAATTGGCGACCAGGCCGCGCGGGCCGGGATCGGGGAGTTTCACGACTGCGGCGAAAACACCGCCGCGGATTTTTCCCGTCATTACAGTTATCGGATTGAAAAAGGAAAAACCGGGCGCATGATGGCGCTCCTCGTCAGAGACCCCCAGCCATGACCCCCTTCACCTTACACGCCCCGGCCAAGCTCAACCTTTCCCTGCGGGTGCTCGCCAAGCGCGACGATGGCTTCCATGAAATCGATACCGTCATGGTGAAGCTGCCGCTGTTGGCCGACTGCCTGCATTTTGCGCCAGCTGCCACCTTTGCCTTTGCCTGCGATGATCCCTCCGTGCCCGGCGACGAGGAAAATCTGGTCGTCAAAGCCGTCCGTGCCTACGAAGCGGCGGCCAACATTTCCTGCCGATGCAGCCTTTCCTTGGAAAAAAAGATTCCGCACGGGGCCGGCCTGGCCGGCGGCAGCAGTGATGCCGCCGCCACGCTGCTCGGTCTGGAGCGCATGCATGAGGGCGCCCTGGGTCCGGAAAAACTTGCGGCGGTGGCCGCCGGATTGGGCAGTGACATCGCGTTTTTTCTCACCCCGGGTGCGGCCCGTTGCTCCGGTCGCGGTGAAATTGTCGAACCCATCCCGGCCCCGCCGGGATTGCCGGTGCTGCTGATGAAGCCTGCCTTTGGCGTTCCCACTCCGGACGCCTACCAGCGCTGGCAAGGCTCGGTCGAGCTGCCGGGCATCCGCTACGGAGCCCAGGACGTCGGCTCGCTCTCGCTGGTCAATGACCTTGAGCGCCCGGTGTTTGAAAAATTCCGTTTTCTGGCCGAATTGAAGCAGTGGTTGTTAATCCGCAAGGAAGCCGTCGCCGCCTTGCTATGTGGCTCGGGGTCCTGCGTGTTTGCGGTATTGCGTCACCCGGCGGACGCCCAAGCCCTTGCCTCCGCGGTGCGCTTCGAACTCGATCCCGGCATCTGGAGTTGGGCCGGCACCACCGAGGGCACGGAATGAACCCGAAATCCGGAGTTAAATGCCTGCAATGGGGAGGAAAACCACAGATTACACAGATTTCACGGATTTTTTTGGGTTGGAATTTTTCAGCATTTGCAACTTCGGAGAAGTTGCAAATCGAACCTATTTTAATCCGTGGAATCTGTGCAATCTGTGGTTAATCTAACTAAATATTGAAATCCAACGTCGGTTTTCGGGATGAACAGACACGCGATTTTTTTGCGAAAGGTTCACGCCTCGTTTGACAAGCGGCGCGGGTCTCCGCTAGCCTCCCCGCCCCGGCGCCAGAGCCCGGCCATCCATCATGAACATTGTCGTTGAGAAGCAGCCCAAATGCGTCGCCACCCTCCGTGTGGAAATTCCCGCGGAAAAAGTCACCAGCGAACGCAACAAGATCGTCCGGAACTACATCAGCAAGTCCCGTCTGCCGGGCTTCCGCCCTGGCAAAGCTCCGCAAGCGGTCGTTGAAAAACGCTATGCCAAGGAAATTTCCGATGAACTGCAGGAAAACCTGATCAACGAAGCCTACGAGGACGCCCTCAAGCAGGAAGCCCTCAAGGTGCTCGATTTCGGCATCCCGCAAAACGTCACCCACCACCCGGACGGCACGTTTTCATTCGAAGCCACCCTCACGCTCGCCCCGGAAGTCCAACTTCCCGAATACAAAGGCATCGCCGTGACCGTCCCGCCGTCCGCCGTGCCGGAAGAGGAGTTTACCCAGCAACTTGACTCCCTGCGCGAGCGCTTCGCCGAGTTCAATCCCCTCGAGGGCCGTGCCGCGGAAATGGGCGACCTCGCCGTCATCGACTACAGCTCCACCATCAATGGCCAGCCCACCGATGAGTTTCTGGGCAAACCCGCCGGCTACCTGTCCGGCCGCGAAGCCTTCTGGGTTCGTCTCGATGACAAATCCTTTCTTCCCGGCTTCGCCAGCCAATTGGTCGGCATGACTCCCGGCGAGTCCCGCGACATTCCCGTGACCCTTCCGGCGGATTTTCCCGTGGCCGACCTTTGCAACGCCGAGATGGTCTTTGCCACCACCCTCAAGGAACTCAAGCAGGCGGTCCTGCCCGACCTCAATGACGAGCTGGCCGAGCGCCTGGCCCCCGGCAAGACCCTGGAGGAAATCTCCACCCTCATCCGCGGCAACATGCAGCACGAACGCCAGCGCAAGATCGACGATATGAAGGTCAATCAAATCGTCGCCCACTTCAATGCCTTGGTGGATTTTGAACTGCCCGACGAACTCATCACCCAGGAAACCCAATCCCAGGCGGATGCCATGGTGGAACGCGGCATCAGCGCCGGCATGACCGAGGAGGAAGTTCAATCCCAACAGGGGGAAATCTTCGCCAGCGCCCAGCACCAGGCCGTCTCCAACCTGCGCACCAACTTCATCCTCCAGGAAATCGCCCGCGTCGAAAACATCACGGTCGAGGACAAGGAACTCGTCAACCACCTGTTCCAAATCGCCAATTCCCGCAAGTTGGTCCCCAAAAAATTCATCAAGGACATGCAGCGTGCCGGGCGCATCAACAACATCCGCCAGTCCATGATCATCGGAAAGACCGTTGACTTCCTCGTCGAGCACGCCAAGGTTGAAGAAAGCACCGAAGCCACCCTCAATGATTGATTTTATTTCCCCTGCCATGAGCTCCACGCCCCCACGCAACAACTACTACGTCCCCATCGTCATCGAGCAGGATGGCCGTGGCGAGCGCTCGTTCGACATTTACTCACGCCTGCTCAAGGACCGCATCATCTTCATCGGCACGCCCATCGATGACTTCGTGGCCAACTCCGTCATCGCGCAACTCCTGTTTTTGCAGATGCAGGACCCGAAGAAGGATATCCATATCTATATCAACTCCCCCGGTGGCTCCGTCACCGCCGGCCTGGCCATCTATGACACGATGCAGTTTCTCACCTGCGATGTGAACACCTACTGCATCGGCATCGCCGCCTCCATGGGCTCGGTCCTGCTCACCGCCGGCACCAAGGGCAAGCGCTATTGCCTGCCTAACTCCCATGTCATGATCCATCAGGTGTCCGGCGGCGCCAGCGGCACCGCCTCCGATGTCGAGCGCACCATCGGCTTCATGTTCAACCTCAAAAAGCGCCTCAACGGCATCCTCGCCAAACACACCGAGAAATCCGTCGAGCAAGTCGAGCACGACTCGGATCGTGACAATTACATGTCCGCCGAGGAATCCGTCGCCTACGGACTCGTCGACAAGGTGCTCGAAAACCGCAAACAACTGCCCGACGTTCTAGCAGCCACCACCCCCGCCAAAAGCTGAAAGTAGAAATGGCGAATAGACTGAAGAACGCTGCGCTCCCAGACAGAAGACAGAAGACCAGAGTCACTGGCTCGGCTTTTTCTTGCCTTCCGTCTTCTGTCTTCTGTCTTCTGTCTTCTGTCTTCTGTCTTCTGTCTTCTGTCTTCTCCCTGATAACTTCTAACTGATAACATATAACTGGCGCGCAGCGCTTCCACCTATGGCCCGTTCCTCCAACCTGACGATGTGCTCTTTCTGCGGCAAGGGCCATTCCGATGTCAAAAAACTCATCGCCGGTCCGGGGGTGTATATCTGCAACGAGTGCATCGACGTCTGCGCGAGCATCCTCGAAAAGGAACTCGGCGGCGGCACGCCCAAGGGCCGCACACCCGCGGAAAAAGCCGGTTTCAAGGTGCCCACCCCGGCCACGCTTCGCGACAAGCTCAATGAGTTTGTCATCGGCCAGGAAAGCGCCAAGAAAGTCCTCTCCGTGGCGGTTTACAACCACTACCAACGGCTCCGCCAGGATCAGGCAAAACTTGGCGACGAGTTCAAGGATGTGGAAATCGAGAAATCCAACATTTTGTTGTTAGGTCCCACCGGGTCCGGCAAGACCCTGCTCGCCCGCACCCTTGCCCGGGTCCTCGATGTGCCGTTCTGCATCGTCGACGCCACCACCCTGACCGAAGCGGGCTACGTCGGTGAGGACGTCGAAAACATCATCCTGCGCCTGCTGCAGGCCGCCGACTTTGATGTCGCGCGCGCCGAACGCGGCATCATCTACGTCGATGAAATCGACAAGATCGGCCGCAAGACGGAAAATGTTTCCATCACCCGCGATGTTTCGGGTGAGGGCGTGCAACAGGCGTTGCTCAAAATCCTTGAAGGCACCATCTGCAATGTCCCGCCCCAGGGCGGACGCAAGCACCCGCAGCAGGAATACATCCAGGTCAACACCGAGAAAATCCTCTTCATTTGCGGCGGCGCCTTTGTCGGCCTCGAAGACATCGTCAAGCGCCGCCTGGGCCGCAACACCCTCGGCTTCCACTCCGATGTCAACGCGCCGGACTTGGATGGCCCCAACGTCAATGTGCTCGAACAAGTGCAGCCGGAAGACCTGCTTCACTTCGGCCTCATCCCGGAATTCATCGGCCGCCTGCCGGTCATTTCCTCGCTGCGCAAGCTCACCGAAGACGAGCTCATCAATATTCTAACAGAGCCGCGGAATTCCCTCGTCAAGCAATATTCCAAGCAACTGGCGATGAACGGGGTCAAGCTGCGCGTCACCCGCGACGCCCTGCGCGCGTTGGCGGAGGAAGCCGTGCGGCGTGGCACGGGGGCCCGCGCGTTGCGCTCCATCTTCGAGCGCCTGATGCTCGATGTCATGTTTGAGGTGCCGTCGCGCGGGGACATCGAGGCGGTCACCCTCAACCGTCAGGTGGTCACCGGGGTCCGTCCGCCACTCATCCGCCGCCGGCGCGAAAGCCAGGACGCGGCCTGACCGGCAACCGTCACTCGACGATCACGGGCGTGCCGATTTTCACGTTTTCAAAGAACTTTTCCGCCATCTGGTTAGGCATGCGGACGCAGCCGTGGGAGGCCGCATAACCTGGCAGATAGCCGGTGTGCATCCCGATGCCATCGGCAAAGCGCATGAAATTGGGCATCGGCGCATTGTAGAAAACGGCTCCCGGCGGGATTTTGTCCACCCGGATATCGACGTTATCATTGATGGTCTTACCGCTGGCCTTGTCCTTGAAGACCCCGTAAAGCGTGGACTTGTGGTCCTTGTCCATTTCCTTGATCTTATAGACACCCTTGGGCGTGCCGTGGTCTTCCTTGCCGCTGGAAATCTTCGACACTCCCACTAACAACCCGTCCTTGTAGAACGAGGCTTTTTGCTGGTCGCGGTTGATCTTGATCAGCGGCTTGCCGGCGACCCCATCCCCGTCCCAGTATGAAATATCATCCGGAATGGCCGGTGCCGGATGGTTCGGATCTGTCGGGCGCCGGCCCGGCCCACCCACATCGGCGAGGTAATCGGATCCCGGCGGGCGGGTGTCCACGCAGGCGCTCAGGGCAACAACTACCATCGCGATCACGGCGGATTGGGCGGTCAGAGGGCTGGAAGTCTTCATGGGACGCGCGCAATGTGATGCCATCCCGGCGTCAGGTCAAGACCTCAGAAAGCAGGGGTTGCACACGCCGGAAAAGGTGCTATGTCCGTCCTGCCCCATGCCAACGTACGATTACGAATGTCAAAAATGTGGAACCCGTTTCGAGGTGGTTCAGAGCATGAACGATGCCAAGCTGGAACATTGCCCGCAACAACCCTGTGGCGGCCAGGTCAAACGCCTGCTGGGGACCGGTGCGGGCATCATTTTCAAGGGCTCCGGGTTCTATCAAACCGACTACCGCTCCTCGTCCTATCAGGCGAGCGCCAAGTCCGACACCGGCGCGGCCCCCAAGGAATGCGCGCCCAAGACCGACACGGCGCCCGCCGCCAGCCCCGCGCCCGCCCCGGCGAAAGCCGCCGAGTGAGGGCTGGAGTGCGGGGGCTCGCCCCCGCCGGGAGGAAAATGGAGCTTGCTCCATGGGGAGGGAGGCCAGCGTGGGCGTGCGGTGGCGCGGCGAGCCTCGCCAACAAGCTGGCTTCGCCGGGCGCCCGCCAGCTGCCGCACTCCGGCTCGCGCCATGAATCTCGCCCAAAGCATAAATTACGATTGATGCCCGGCCCGGTCCGCATTTAACTCTCTGCGCCTGGAGTAACATCAGGCCCCATCTCATGATCGAAAAAATTCACAGATACAAGGGATTGCTGGTCTTTGGGCTGGTTCTCGTGGCGGCGGCATTTGTTTTCGGCGATTTTTCCCGTGGCAGCAGAAACTCGGCGGGCGGCGGCAGCGCGATCCTGCGCATTGCCGGAAAATCCTACGATAACCGGGAGTTCAGCAAGCTGGGAAGCAGTCCGGTCACGCTCGCCCAGATGATCCTGCGCTCCGGCGATTTCACCCCCTATCAGTTTGTGTTTGAACTCGCCAAAGGCGCCAAATCCGAAAACGACCTGGCGGAGAAGTTTTTCATTGGCCGCATGTTATTGCGCGATGCCAAGGGTGAATTCGGCATCTATCCGGGTGATGTGGAGGTCTCCGCCTTCATTCGTTCAATGAAAGCGTTTGCCGGCCCGGACCAGGCGTTTGATGAGAAAAAATACCGCGAGTTCATTGACAAATCGTTGGGCCGCCTCGGCATGACGGAAAACGATCTCCTTGACCTTGCCTCGGACATTCTGGCCTCCCGCAAACTCAAGGCCATTCTCAATGCCGGTCTGGGCACCGACCGCGAGGCGGTCGCCAAAACCCTGGCTCTCGGCAAACAGCAAATCACCGCCGACCTGGCCCGCCTCAACCTCACCCCCTTTGAGGATAAAATCCAACCGACCGAAGAGGAGATCAAAGCCTATTGGAAGCCCATCGCTGACAACTTCATGACCAGCCCGCGCCGGAAATTCTCCTACATCCTCGTCACGCCGGCCCTGTCAGCCGATCCTGCCGCCGAACCCGAGGCCCCGGAATCCCTCAGTGAAGCCGCCGCCACCGACGAAGCCAAGGCCGCCGCCCGCAAGAAAAAGGAAGAGGACAAGGCCCAGAAAGCCGCCGCTCGCGCCGAGGAAACCCGCAAGAAACAACTCGAGACCGACGGCCTTGTGGACGAATTCATTTTCCAGCTCGAACAATCGAAAGGCGCCGACTTCGAGGAGCTTGCCAAGACCAACCAATGGGAAATCAAAACCACCGATCTGTTCACCCTCGACGAGGCTCCTGCCGATCTGGCCATCAAGGTGCGTGCCGCCAGCCGCAGCGGCAAGGCCGTCGATGAACTCTTCCGCATCCAGGCAACCTCCGATCCTCTGTCAAAATTCTCGCAACCCATTCCGGTCGGCGAAAACCAATGGCTCGTCGCACGCCTCGATGGCGAGGAAAAAGCCCGCGAGAAAACCTATCCGGAAGCCCGCGCCGATGCCCGCGCCAAATTCATCGCGGAAAAGGCCGCCGCCGACATGAAGGCCGCCGCCGAGGAGGCCATCACCAAGATCAAGGCCAGCTTGGCCGCCGGCAAGTCCTTCGCCGATGCCGCCAAGGAGGCCGGCCTGACCGAAACCAAATCCGTCAAGGCCATCACCAGCAGCTACAAACCGGAGGGGGCCAGCGAGCCGCAAAACCTCTTCCAAGCGGCTTCCACCATTGACCCCGGTGCCCTTGCCGAGCCCATCCTCGAATCCGACCGCGCCTTCATCCTCCACGTCGTCAAACGCGAGGTGGTCAAGGACCCCAACAGCGCCGCCAGCATCGATGCCGCGGTCACCTCCGCCTGCAACCAAAACGAAACCCTCGTCTTTGATTCCTGGCTGGCCACCCGCATCGAGCTCGCCAAGGTCGAGCAACTCTACAAACAGCGCTAGGCTGCCGCCGCTCAGCGGTCATGAACCATGGGTTGTGAGTTTTTCACTTACTTACTTCTTCACCTACTTACTTCTTCACTTACCGGCCCCCGTGTTCTACCTCACCACCGCCATCGATTACACCAACGGCGCGCCGCACATCGGCCATGCCTATGAAAAGGTGCTCGCCGATGTGATCATCCGCTACCGCCGCTTGCGCGGCGAGGAGGCGTATTTTCTAACAGGCGTGGACCAGCACGGCCAGAAAGTCCAACAGACCGCCGAAAAGGAGGGGGTGCATCCCGCCACCTTCGTCAAGCGCACCACCAGGAAGTTTCTCAAGCTGTGGGAAAAACTCGGGGTGCATTACGATGGATGGGCGGAGACCACGGATCCGCGCCACATTGCCTGCGTCCAGTCCATCCTCAACGCACTCCAACAAAGTGGCCAGCTTTACAAGAAGACCCACTCCGGCCACTACTCGGTGCGCCAGGAGCAATTCCTGCAGGACCGTGATCGTGATGAGTCCGGCAACTTCGGCCCGCAGTGGGGCGAGGTGACCGTCATCGAGGAAGAGAACTGGTATTTCCGCCTCAGCGATCACACCGCGTGGCTCAAGGATTTCATTGAGAACAACCCGGACGTCATCACCCCGGCTTTCCGCAAGGCCGAGTTGCTCAATGCCCTCGAACGCTCCATCGGCACCGACCTGTGCATCTCCCGACCCAAGGAACGCCTGCGCTGGGGCATCGAATTGCCCTTTGACTCTAACTACGTCACCTACGTCTGGTTCGACGCGCTCATCAACTATATCTCGTTCGCCGGCTATCACGCCGCGCCGGACGCCGGCCTGCCGGATTTCGACAAACTTTGGAACGTCGGTGGCCGTCGCGCCACCAACCTCATCGGCAAGGATATTCTGGTCCCCGCCCATGGCATTTATTGGCTGTGCATGCTGCACGCCATGGGCTTTGCCGATGCCCATATCCCGCGCCTCCTCGTCCACGGCTTCTGGAACAGCAAGGGCGGCGACAAACTCTCCAAGTCCACCGGCAACATCGTCGATCCCGATGCCCTCGCCGACACGTTCGGCGTCGATGCCCTCCGCTATTACCTCGTCCGCGACATCGTCACCGGCAAGGACTCCGATTTTGACCTTGAGCGCCTCATCATGCTCTTCAACACCGAGCTCGCCAACGAACTCGGCAACCTTTGCAACCGCGCCCTCAACATGAGCCAGCGCTTCACCGCCGGCATCCTCCACCACGGCGCGCCACTCACCGCCGATGATGAGGCGCTGCAAGCATCCCTAACGGAATCAACCGCGGCCTATCAAGCCGCCATGGATGAATGCGACGTCTCGCACGCGCTGGAGGCCATCAGCCGCCACGTGGTCCATTGCAATGGCTACGCCGAGCGCATGAAACCTTGGGAACTCAACAAGGATCCCGCCAACGCGGAGCGCCTCGCCACCGTGCTCTATCACCTGGCCGAAAGCGTCGCCCACGCCGCCGTGCTGCTCTCCCCGGTCCTGCCGGATGCCGCCGCCAAGCTCGCCGCACAACTCAACCTGCCTTCCCTAACAACCATCAAGCTCGCCGACCTGCGCTGGGGCCTGCTGCCGGACGGCCACGCCATCGGCAAGCCCAAGCCGGTGTTCCCGCGCATCGTGGTCGAGGAATAGCCATGGCTGCGCGGGGAAGCACCGGGGAGCGCCGCCATCCTGGCGGCTGCGTCCGGCATCCTGCCGAACGCCCGCGAATGAATTGCCCTGGTCGCGTCCCTGCGCGCGTAAGTTCGCGCTTGTGGTGCGGGTGGATCCGGCCATGCTCGGTGCGCCATGGCTACCCCATCCGAGCGCTGGCAGCGCCGCGCGCGACAGACCCGCCGCAAGATCAACTGCGGCTGGTGCTTGCAGGTTTGCGCGACCCCCGTGGTGGGCGTGGCATTGGGCTTGCTCGGCCCGGCCTTGTGGGCGCGGCGCGTGTGGCCGGAGGCGGCACCGCCCGGGTTGGCCTGGGTGACGGGCGCGGCGCTGGCCGTGATTGTGCCGGGGTCGTGGTGGCTGGCCAGACGCCGCTTTGTGACCGCCGGCGATGCGCTGGTTAGATTGGAGGCGCAACTCGGCCTGCACAACCGCCTGAGCACGGCCGCCGCCGGGGTCTGCCCCTGGCCGCCGCTGCCGGACCGCGCTGACGATGGCATCCGCTGGTCGTTTTCTAACACATTCCTGCCGTTGCTGGCCGCCGCGGCGTTGCTGGCCGCAGCCATGTGGGTGCCGGTCAAGGCCCGCATGCTGCCGGCGGCACCGGACGAACCGGCGGCCTGGGCCGCCACCGAGGATGACCTGCGCGAGTTGGCGCGCCAGGACGCGGTGGCCCCGGAATCGTTGGATGAAACGCAGCAGCGCATCGCGGAGCTGCGGGCGCAGGCGGCGGGCAAGTGGTTTTCCCATGCCTCATTGGAGGCCACCGACAAGCTGCGCGAGTCACATCTGCAGGCGATGGCCGAACTGCAACGCCAATTGCGGATGGCGGCACAAAGCGCCACCCGGCTCGCGGGCGACGCCGCGGGCGAGTTGCCCGCGCCAACGCGGGCGGGCTTGCAAGACCAGTTCAAGCAAGCCGTGCAAGGCATGCAGGCCGGCGGCATGAAACCTAACAAGGAGTTGCTGGAGCAACTCCGCAACATTGATCCCAAACAACTCCGGCAACTCGACAAGGCGCAAATGGAGCAGCTCATGCAGGGGATGAAAGACAAGGCGGAGGCCCTCGGCAAGTGTCTCTGCCGCAAGGCGGGCGATGGCCAGCAGCAGGAGGGGGAGGCGGTTCTAACGGAATCTAGCGACGGTCCCGGCAAGGGCGGGGTGGATCGCGGGCCGGGCACCACACCGGAGATGTTTGGCGAGCCAGCCAACGAGGTGGCGGCCGCGCAGCCGCAAGTGTTGGATTCCGGCGATCTGACCCGCGCGCTGCCCGGTGATGTCCTTGATGTCACTGATTCCAAGCACGAGGTCGAGATGACCAGCCCGGCACTGCGCACCAGTGGCAAGGCCGACGTCCAGGGCGGCGGCGGCAGCACCTGGCAAGAGTCGCTCCACCCCCGCGAACAGGAGAGCGTAAAGAAATTTTTCGAGTAACTGCCCAAAAAACAAATCTTCCATCCTTGGCCGGTCACGTTAGAATCCCGCCAACCCCATGACTCATTCGCTCCCGACCGACGCCGAGATTGCCGCTGGATCCGCCAAGGTGCGGGCGTTGTTGGAGGCCATGAACGAGGTGCTCTACGGGCAGGAGGACTTGATCGAGGCGGTGGTCACCGGCCTGTTAGCACGCGGCCACCTGCTGTTGGAAGGGTTGCCCGGACTGGGTAAAACCGAGTTGGTCAAGGGCTTGTCCGGTGCCATCGGCATGCAGACCAAGCGCGTGCAGTTCACGCCCGACCTGCTGCCGGGCGACATCACCGGCAACCCGGTGCTGCAGGAAGTGGACGGCAGGCGCTCATTCGTGTTCCAACCCGGACCGCTCTTCGCGTCGCTGGTGCTGGCCGATGAAATCAACCGCGCCTCACCCAAGACGCAGTCGGCGTTGCTGGAAGCCATGCAGGAAGGTCATGTGACCGTGTTAGGTGAGACCCACCCGCTGCCGCAACCGTTCTTTGTCCTCGCCACCCAGAACCCGATCGAACTGGAGGGCACCTATCCGCTGCCGGAAGCCCAACTCGACCGCTTTTTGTTCAAACTCGACGTGCGCCGCGGTGACTCCGCCACCCTGCAGAAAATCGTGCTCAACCGCGAGATCGGCCGCCCCCCGGTGGTGGCTCAGGTGATGACGGCCGCGGAGTTATCGGGGTTGATCGATCTGGCGCGGCGCTTGTTTCTGCCGGAGGTGGTGGCCAATTTCATCGCCCGGCTGGTGGATGCCACCCATCCCGGCCAGAGCAAGGCGTCCGCCCAGGTCCGTTACGGCGCGAGTCCGCGCGCGGCGCTCGCGCTGGCCGCCGCGGCCAAGGCGCGCGCCCTGATCGGCGGACGGCCCAATGCCAGCTTCGAGGACGTCAAGGCGGTGGCGCTGCCGGTGTTGCGCCACCGCATTCTGCTGGACTATCAGGCGCGGGTGGAGGGCCGGACCAGCACCGATGTGGTGCTCGCCTTGTTAGCCGAAGTGCCGACCTCGGCCGCCGACCTGCCGCGCACCTTGCACACCGCGCCGCTTGCCGCCACCCATGGCTGAGGCATTGACCTAACACTTGATTTGCCAGTAAATGTGTGATTCTGAGGGTAAATCGGGCGGAATAAACCACTGAAAAAACTGATGACACTGAGGGCACTGATAGAAATGCAATTTGAGTTTATGAAAATGATAGGCACGGACATTTTATGTGTTGTTATCTTATCATCAGTGGTTTCAGCGGTGCTCAGTGCCTTCAGTGGAAATAAACGAGTCGCCATCATCACCGACTCTGTCCTCGGGTTGATGCGAATGGCCAGGCACCGGCATTCCTTTTTGATCCGTTTAGGCATGTCAGCGGGGTGGCTGGGCCTTGCCGCCATGGGGAGCGGCAAGGAAATTCTAACACACACCGATCCGGCGGGGGAGGAGATCACGCTCAGCTGCCCATTCGAGTGGGATTCTTCCTCAGATAGGCCGGTATGGTGTTTCATGCCGGTGGACATTGAAGCGCAAAACCCGGGCAAGAACCCAACAGCTTGGCAGGTCTCGTTGTCCTCGCGGGATTACCAAAGCAACACGTCCGTGCGCAGTGGCTTTGAGTTCAAGTCACCACCCAAGGTCGTCACGCGCGGCTCCCTGCTGGTTCCCATGGGCGTGGTGGACGAGTCAGGTTTTGCCAGCGGCTACGCCTACTACGCCATGGAGGCCGCCCGCACAGGTGGCGGCACGGGCAATGCCACCTTTAACACCAGCAGCAGCTCCTCCAATCCTGCGCGGTCCATCCTCATGACTAAGGGAATGGTCGCAAGGTTTGGCAGTGGCAGGGGGGTCGTCTTCGAATCGGCACGGGCACCCGGCGATTGGCGTGCTTATTGCGGATTTCACAGTCTCTTCATCTCCGACCAGGAGTGGGGGGGCTTGCCGCCAGCAGCCCGCACCGCCATCCAACACTGGGTGCGCCTCGGCGGACACCTGTTTGTCCAGTCCAGCACTCCTGGCGCAAGCCCAAGCGCCATCGACACCCCGAAATCCGATCTCGGCCAGGAAACGGGCGGGGTTTGCCGCGGTGCCATCGACAAGCTAACATACGCGACGCCTGATTGGGACTCCTTCAATGATAATATCAAAGCCGCCGCTAACAACGATTGGGTGGGAGGTGCCATCACCGGGAAGACCGTCCGGGAATGGGAACGCCGCGCGCAGGGCATCTTCGCCCTGCCGTCGGCCAAACTGGCGGCGGGGTTCATGTTGGCGGTGGTGTTGGGGTTTGCGATTTTGGTGGGGCCGCTGAATGTGTTTGTGTTTGCCGCGGCGCGGCGCCGCCACCGCTTGTTCCTCACCACGCCGCTCATCTCACTGGCGGCGGGCGGCTTGTTAGTCCTTTCCATCATTCTCAGTGATGGCCTTGGGGGCTCGGGCGTGCGCTGCGTCTGGATGGAGAGCGTGACGGGCGGTGACAACACCCATTACATCGTGCAACACCAGCATAGCCGCTGTGGCGCGATGTTTGCCACCGGCTTCGAGATTCCGGAAGACGCCTATTTCGTGCCCATGATTCTGAACCCCGGCGAACTCTCCGGCAACCTCTCGATAGAATTGGAACCAGGCAAAGTCATCGCCACCGGGCCGTGGTTCTCCAGCCGCAGGTATCAGAATTTCTAT